>JADGRT010000283.1 GCA_017880715.1 Verrucomicrobiia bacterium
TGCCTGGCCGCGGCGCGGAGAATCACCAGCCCGTCCTTTTCATAATCACGGCTCCGGGTGCGCTGGCGCCGCCGCGTATCGGACGCTGCCTCGAAATAAGCCAGGGCCGCTTCGGCGTTTTCCCAAAGGTAGGCCGTGTCCCAGGATTTTTCCATGAAGAGGAGGCCTTGGGTGGCCACCCCATTGCGGTCCTCCGTCATTTTAAACTGATTAAGTCCCGCCAGGCATCGATCGAAGGCGAATTGCCGAATCGAATCATCCTTCAATACCTGCGCCACGAGGCGCAGCGTGCGAAAGGCGACCGAGTAAGCCACGTTTTCGCGCGGATCGTAGGTGTCGTGATTGATGCTGCCATAGATGCCGCCCAGACGCATAAAAACCCCGGTCTTTTGGCGCAGCCCATCGCGGTAATCGGCCAGTTTGCGCTGCGTGAGCGCCGCTTGAAGTTGAATAATGAACAGACCATCGGCTGACGTTTGCCAGAAAGGATCGTTGCCGCCATCGGGAGATTTGCGATACACCTTGCCGTCGGGAGCGCAACGGCGCGGGAACCAGCCATTGGTCACCGGTTCCACCTGGCTCTGAATCCAGGTGGCGCAACGGAGCGCCGCCTGCTGCATGCGCCCCGAGCGCGGATCGCCTTTCAATTCGTCGGCAAACAGGAGGAGTTGAAAGCCGATCTTGGCCATCGATCCCGGGCAAAACCAGTCCGCGTTATGTTTGTAATTCAAGCAGAACTTGCCCGTGGTGGTTTCGCGATAGGGTCGAATGAAGCCGGTTTGTTCGTCGATGAATCCGCCTTCCAGCACGTGATCCAGGATTTTCAGAGCATTCGTTTGCCAATCGGGTTTCCCGAGCAAACCGCCGAGGGTGTATATTTCGTACGCGCCGCCGACGGCATTGGCGGCCCAACCGGGGCCTTCAAGATTCCCGAAATCATGCCAGCCCATCACCTTGCCTTCGGGATCGACGAAGCTTGAAATCGATACCAGGCCCCCCCGCTCATCGGCTTTGAGAGTCTTTCCCAGAGTAAAACGGATCGAGTCGGCAGCGGAATGAACGATGGTGTATTGGGGATTCTCGGGGACATAAAAGAAAGGCGCGTTGGACTCGGCCGCGCCGAGACAGGCGCCGAACAGGAGCATCCCGCCGGTTAAGGACTGGCGGCTGGAAAGCGGCCATAATCTGTCGCCCGGTAAGGCGAGGTTACGTGACGTTGACACTTCTGACGGTAGGTTCAGCGGGCTTTCATTCATGCTATTGGTGTTTCTTGGGGGCACGTGCTTACGATATCCTCTGTTGTATAGGTTGGCAATCCTTCGTCCTCGTCCCTCGTCCTCGTCCTCGATTCCGTTTTTTTTCGAGGACGAGGGACGAGGACGATCTGTCCGCTTGGAGGGTCCGGCAGGATGAAAGCCAACTAGAACCACGAGGCCATCCTAAGCAGGTGTCCTCGCTCGAGGTCACTAAGATTTCATGGTCAAGTCTCGCGCTCGAGCTGCGGCTCGGCTTCCTCTGAGAGGTGAAAATTTTTATCTTCGGTCGGCGCACGCGGCTGCGAGAACTAAGAGACAGGTCAGAAGCGTCCTTCCCAAAGCGCCAGAGGACTGGCGCAGTCCAAAACGCTTCGCGAATTCACAACCCGTTCGAGTGGGCGTCAGCTTTTGGACTGCGCCAGTCCTCTGGCGCTTTCCGATGACCATGATATTTTAGTGACATCGGGCGAGAACGCCCGCACGCCAAGGAAGGGACTTGCTGTCACCGGCCGGGAAAAATTCGCCTCCGCGCTTGCAGCCCGCCCCGGTTTCCTTTACACACTAGGCATATTGGTTAACCAAATATATGCGTATAAGTCAATCGGCGCCTTTCGATCTTTCGGGATTTCTGAACTCCCGCACCGCTCTGATAAACCGGTCGCTGGATGGCTTTCTGCCCAAGGCGACGGTCAAGCCGGCCACCCTTCACCGCGCCATGCGCTACTCCCTGTTTGCCGGCGGCAAACGTCTGCGGCCGGCACTCTGTCTGGCCGCCGCGGCCGCTGGCGGCGGTGACGAAGCGGATGCCCTGCCCCTGGCCTGCGCGGTGGAATGCATCCATACTTACTCGTTGATCCACGACGACCTGCCGGCCATGGATAACGACGATTATCGCCGGGGCAAGCTTACCAACCACAAGGTTTTCGGCGAAGGGATGGCCGTGCTCGCGGGCGACGCGCTCCTGACGCAAGCGTTTGAAATTGCCGTCCAATGCCAGGGCTGGCCCCGCTATCCGCATCGGCAAATCATCATGGAACTGGCCGTGGCCGCCGGTTCGAAACAGCTCGTCGCCGGCCAGGTGGCCGATCTCGAGGGAGAAGGCAGGAAAATCTCGGCCGTTCAACTGCGTTACATCCACGAGCGCAAAACCTCCGCCCTGCTCTGCTGCTCCGTCCGGCTCGGCGGCATGAGCGCCAACTGCACCGCCGTTCAGCTTCGTGCCCTGACTCAATTCGGTTACTTCGTCGGACTCGCCTTTCAAGTGATCGACGACATCCTGGATGTCACCCAAACCAGCGAGAAACTGGGGAAAACCGCCGGCAAGGATGTGGCGGCACAAAAGGCGACTTATCCCGCCATTGTCGGCCTGGAAAAATCGCGCCGCATCGCGCAACAACTGACCGGCCGCGCCTTTGCCGCCTTGAAACCCTTCCGCGGGCAGGCCGTGGCCCTGGAAGCCCTGGCCGAACATCTGTTGAAACGCGACCGCTAGCAAGCTCCCGCTTAGTTGCCAAACGCTCAAGGCGTATTATAATGAACGGTCGCTGACATGAGCCTAGACAATCAAAAAAACGGCTGGACCTGGCGGAATTCGCGTTATGGATTCGCCGCCGCCTTCGGACTTTCCCTGGGCTGCGCCTTTTCCGGGCTGCGGCTAGCCCTGCTCCTCGCTTTCGGCCCGGAAACCCCGCCGACCTTTGCCGAATTGCTCCGCCTGTTTCTGGCCGGGCTTCACCGGGACGTGCTGGTCGCCTTTCTGTTTACGCTGCCATTGCTGGGTTGGTTCTGCGTGATGCCTGAACGTTGGTTTTCGTCGCGCTGGCATCGAGTGCTGCTGCGGCTGGGGCTGTTTCTATTCTGGTTTGTGCAGGTTTTCGTTCTGTTGGCGGAATATTACTTTTTCGAGGAATTCCGCTCCCGCTACAACACCGTAGCCGTCGATTACCTGCTCTATCCCCACGAAGTCTTTAATAACATCTGGGACGATTATCCCGTGACCATCATTTGGGGCATTTGCGGAGCCCTGAGTTTGGGCTGGCTGATCGCTGCCAGCCGGTTGTTTTCGGGCATGTGGCAGCAACCCGTCTCGCGCTGGCATAAAACGCTGGGCTTGGCCGGCCCCCTGGCCATCGCCATAGCCCTCGGTTTCACGATCAATCTCCGCGGACCGCAAATCGCCAAAGACCGCCTGCTGAACGAACTGGCCAACAATGGCGCCCTCTCCTTTTTCGCCGCACTGTGGACGCATCATCTCGATTACACCGCGTTCTATCAGACGCTGCCCAAGGACGAGGCCTATCAAAGGGCGCGACACATGTTGGCTGAACCCGGCGCCACTTTCACTGAACCGGGGGAATCGATCCAAAGACGGATCGCGGGCGACGCCCAACGTCCCCGCTTGAATGTGGTGATTTTCCTCGAGGAAAGCCTGGGATCGGAATTCTGGGGATCGCTGGGCCGCACTAATGCCACTCTCACGCCGGAAATGGACCGGCTGGCCGCGGAGGACGGGATATTGTTCACCAACCTTTATGCCTCCGGCAACCGGACCGTTCGCGGTTTCGAAGGGGTGCTCTCGGCCTTTCCACCGCTGCCGGGCGACTCGATCGTCAAACGCGACCAATCGAAAAACGTGGAAACCATCGCCCGCGTACTGAAACGCGACGGTTACGAAACCCTCTTCCTTTACGGTGGACGCGGGGTGTTCGACGGCATGCGTGGCTTCACCCTGAACAACGGTTACGACCGATTCATCGAACAAAAACATTTCGCCAAACCGACGTTCGCCACCATCTGGGGCGTTTGCGATGAAGACGTCTTTCAACGCGGCCTGGAGGAATTTCGGGCGCTGTCGCAGGCGGGCAAGCCCTTCTTGGGCACGATTCTCTCCGTTTCCAATCACAAACCCTACACCTACCCGCCAGGACGAATTCCTGAAGATCCCCATCAACGCCGCCGGGAGAATGCGGTAAAGTATTCGGACTATTGCCTGGGCGAGTTTTTCCGGCAGGCCAGGAAGGAACCTTTCTGGACTAACACGGTCTTTGTGGTCGTGGCCGATCACGGTGCGCGGGTTTATGGCAGCCAGAGCATCCCGATGCATTCATACGAAATCCCCCTGCTAATTGCCGGTCCCGCCGTGGTCAAGGCCCCTCAGCGCATCTCCCAATTGGGCTGCTCGCTGGATGTTACCCCCACCATTCTGGGATTGATCGACCGGCCCTACGACAGCCTTTTCCTTGGCCGGGACTTGTTAAAAGCGCCTTCTGAACCGGGTCGGGCGTTCATGCATCACAACCGGGACGTTGGCATGTTCTCCCAAGATCGGTTGGTGGTGTTGGGCCTCAAACAGCATGTGCAATACTATGCCGGAGATCCCAAGAAAGGCGAAATCAAGCCCTTGACCTCAGCGGGCCCGCTGGAAGAAGAGTTGCGAAAAGACACGGTCGCCCTCTACCAAGTCGCCGACGATCTCTACATTCATCAGCGCTA
>JADGRT010000284.1 GCA_017880715.1 Verrucomicrobiia bacterium
GCGACATTTTGTAGGCCGGCTGCCCCCAGCCGGCGCCGGGTCGGGGGACCCGGCCTACAACGATGGTTCATGGAAGCCCCACGGCTCACGAAGTGTCGCCGCTACGCCCGCAACGTGATCAAATGATCCGGCTCACGCCGGATGCTACGGAAAAAGTTGTCCCCGGAACCGCCACGTGAAAAGCCGGGAGCTTGACTCGCTCCGGTCGGTGGGCGAGACTCCCCCCCGCCATACCGACAGGGGCACGGGTGGAATTAAAAGCTCCTGTAATGGTAGGAATTAGCAAATCGATTGATTCAACGACGCCGCTATGCGATGTTCGCGCTGCCAACAAATCGTGCTTTCCCTCGCCCGAACCTGTCCGGCGTGCGGCATCGATCTGACCGATCTGGCCTCGTTCCTTCCCGCCAGCGACGTCCGGGTTGGCCCGGCGGCAGGCCGCCCCGCCCTCGAACGTTTTGTCGGCATCGACGTCGGCGCCGAAACCATCAAGGTCGTGGAATTGCTCCGGGAGGCGGGGGGGATGCGTTGCGGGCGGCGGCAGATCGTGGAGCACGGCAAAGAACCCGGCCGGTGTTTGCTGGAAATGCTCCGGGATTGGGACTGGCATTCGGTGCAGGGCGCCGCCGTGACCGGCCGTATGAGCCGTTCGATCCATTTGCCCCGGGTGCCGGCCAAACAGGCTCAGAGCCGCGCCTATCGATTCCTGATGGACAACGAACCCGCCACGCTGGTATCCATCGGCAGCCATGGATTCTCGGTGCTCGAGTTGCGCCCCCACGGCGTCGAGGTTTTTCGGGAAAACAGCCGTTGCTCGCAAGGCACCGGCAATTTCCTGCGCCAGTTGATCGAGCGTTTCTCGCTGTCCCTCGAAGCAGCCTGCGAATTGTGTGTTGATGTCAAAAATCCGGCCCCGCTGTCGGGCCGTTGCCCGGTGATTCTCAAAACGGACATGACGCATCTGGCCAACAAGGGCGAGGATCGCGCCCGAATACTGGCCGGCCTGTTCGATGCCGTCAGCGAGAACGTGCTGGTGTTGATCAAGTCCGGCATCAGTCCCAAGCGAACCGTGCTCCTCGGCGGCGTCAGCCGTTCGCGGCGCATCCGGAATAGTTTCCAGCGGGCGCTCGAACCTTCCGGGGCCACCCTTTTGCCGCTGGAAGGCGATGATCCGCTCTTTTTCGAAGCCCTGGGCAGCGCCCTCGTAGCCGCCGAATCGCCGGGTCACCGAAAAGTGCCGGCGCTGAACCAATTGTTGCGTCCGCAGGCCGAAGCCAAACTGGAAAAGCTGCCGCCGCTTTCGGCGGCTTTGAGCCGGGTTCACCGCCTGCCACGCCCGCCCCTGCCTGGCGTCAACGGCGATCCCCTCGATTTGATCCTGGGTTTCGACATCGGTTCCACCGGCTCAAAAGTGGTCGCCATGAAGGCCGCGAGCCAGGAAGTGATCTGGGAAGGTTACCTGCGCACCGCCGGCGATCCGGTCGGCGCCGCGCAATCGCTGGTGCGGCAGTTGGTGGCGAGTCCGGCCGCGCGCGGTCGCGTGCGCGCCTTGGGCGTCACCGGCAGCGGCCGGGAGATTGTCGGTTCGCTCATGGCCACCTGCTACGGCGCGGCAGCCGTCTTCATCCTGAATGAAATCGCGGCGCATGCGGCAGGCGCCCAGCATTACGATCCGCGGGTGGACACGATTTTCGAGATTGGCGGCCAGGACGCCAAGTACATCCGGCTGGCGGACGGGCGGGTGATCGATTGCGCCATGAACGAGGCGTGCAGCGCCGGCACGGGATCCTTCATCGAGGAACAGGGCCGCAAGTTTTCGGGAATTGAAGACGTGCAGCAATTGGGGAAAACCGCGCTGGCAGCCCCGTATGGTGTATCACTGGGACAACACTGCTCGGTGTTCATGGCTGAAATCATTGATGAAAGCGTGGCCAACGGGGTGCCGCAAGATTCCATCATGGCCGGATTGTACGATTCGATTGTGCAGAACTACCTGCACCGGGTCAAAGGCAGCCGGTCGGTGGGCCAGGTTATTTTCTGCCAGGGCATGCCCTTTGCCTCGGACGCGCTGGCGGCGGCGGTGGCGCGCCAGACGGGGAGCCAGGTTATCGTTCCGCCCAACCCGGGCACGGTGGGCGCGCTCGGCATCGCGCTATTAACGCGGCGCGAAACTTCCTGGGGACAGCAAACGGCGCTGGATTTGAACCGTTTTCTGGAAACGCGGCTCGAGCAAAAGGACACCTTTGTCTGCAAATCCGCCGTGGGTTGTGGCGGTGGCGGGAACAAGTGCCGCATCGATCGAATCCAAACGCAGGTCGCCAGCCAACGCCAGCAATTCACCTGGGGCGGCGGTTGTTCCCTGTACGATAAAGGCACGCGCCGCCAGAAACTGCCCAACCTGGCGCCGGATCCGTTCCGCGAACGCGAGGCGTTGACTCAGGAAGTCATCCGTCCCTTCGTCCAGGCCCGTGGACGGCGAACCGTCGCCCTGGCCGACGAATTCATGCTCAAGGGATTATTCCCTTTCTTTGCGGCGTTTTTAAGCGAATTGGGGCTGAAGTTGCTCGTGCTGGACAGCCCGGATCACCAGGCTCTCAGACGGGGCATTCAGGAGGCCAACGTGTCTTTCTGCGCGCCCATGCAACTGTTCCACGGTCTGGCCGGCGCCATGGCCGACCTGAATCCGGACTACGTTTTCTGGCCGATGATCCGGCATTTGCCGCGCGTGGCCGATGAGCCTAACGCGGTGACCTGCCCCATCGTGCAAGCCAGTCCGGATTTGCTCAAATGGGACTTGGGCGCGCGGGTGTCGGGCAAGGTGATCTCGCCGGTGGTGAACATTGGCCCGGAAAACCTGGATTCGCGGTCGTTCCTGGAAGCTTGCCGCCAAATCGCCGGGCAACTGGGATTGCCGGCCCAGTCCTGGCGTCGCGCGCATGAAATCGCCAAACAGGTCCAACTCGATTTCGACCGGCGCTGTCTCGAGATTGGCGGACGCGCGCTGGCCTTCTGCGCCCAGCATAAGGTTCCGCCCATCATCCTGCTCGGGCGCGCCTACACGATTTACAATCAGGTGCTGAACTCCAACGTTCCCGCCATCGTGCGGGAACAGGGCGCCATGGCCATTCCGGTGGATTGTTATCCGGTGGCTGCCACCGTGCCTTGCTTTGACCAAATGTATTGGGGCTATGGCCAGCGCATCCTGCGGGCGGCGCATCAAATTCGCCGAACCGCCGGCGTCTATAGCGTGTATTGCAGCAATTACTCGTGCGGTCCGGACAGCTTTACGCTCCATTTCTACAGCTACATCATGGAAGGCAAACCGTTTGCCATCATCGAAACCGACGGCCACGCGGGCGATGCGGGAACCAAAACCCGCATCGAAGCCTTCCTGCACTGCGTGGCTGAGGACCGGCGCTCCCCCTCCGATCCCAAGCTCTCCCATGATTTTCACCAGGTGCAACCTCCGCCGGACACGGTGGCCGCGATCCGGCAGCGCGGCGATCATTTGTTAATTCCCTGGATGGGTTCCGGCTCGGCCACCCTGGCGGCCTGCCTGCGCGGCATTGGAATCTCGTCCGAAAGCCTGCCTTTGCCCGACCGCGAAACGTTGCGCATCGGCCGGCGCTATACCTCGGGCAAGGAATGCCTGCCCATGTGCATCACTCTGGGCAGCCTCGTCAAACGGATGCAGAACGAGCCGGATAGCCAACGGCGGTTCGCCTACATCATGCCGCGGACTCATGGTCCGTGCCGGCTGGGCATTTACAATCTGCTGAACCGCATCACCTTGGAACGTCTCGGATGGAAAGACCGGGTGTCCATTTGGGCTCCCGCCGAAACCGGCTATTTCGCCGACACTCCGCCGGCGTTCGCCATCCTCGTATTTGCCGGTTTCATGGCTTCAGACCTCTTGCAGGAGGCGGTGATGGATGTCCGGCCCGCGGAAAACCATTCCGGCGCCGCGCAGGAAATTTACGACCATTACCGGGAAAAGCTGGTCCAACTGCTGGAACGGGAAAACCTCCTCCGCCATTCGTTAACCAAGGCCCTGGGACAAGTCGTTACGGGCCGTTTGTTCGGGGTAACCCGGCTGCTGCAGGAGGCGGGCCGGGAACTCGCCCGGGTGCGCCGCAACGTCGCCCTGCCCACCGTGCTGGTTACCGGCGAAATCTATGTTCGCTGCGATGCCTTCTCGAACGATTTCCTGATCGATAAACTCGAGGCCCGCGGCATTCGCTGCCGGCTCTCGCCCTTCAACGAATTCCTGGAATACGCCGATTTCTTCAATCGCCTGGAGGGCCAGCCCTTGGGGTTTTCCGAACACCTGAGTACGTTCATCCAGAAACGCATCCGTCAGGTTACCTACCAATCCCTGGCCCGGATTTTGAAATGGCCGCTCCGCACTTCCGTAAAACAGACCCTGGAAGCCTCCGCGCCTTACTTGCGCCAGGACTTGGTCGGCGAAGCCGTCCTGACCCTGGGCAGCCCGCTGCACGAGTGGCGTCACGGATACATTGACGCCGTCGTCAGCACCGGCCCGCTCGAATGCATGCCCAACAAAATCGCCGAAGCCCAGTTCTTTCACATGGCCGAAAAGGAAGGCCTGCTGAATTTAACGCTGGCGATGAATGGCGATCCGCTGGATCCGGAAATCATTGACAACTTCGCCTTTGAAGTCCATTCGCGCTTCCAGCGCAAACATGCCGGACGCCCGCCCAAGGCCCAACCGGAAGCGAACCA
>JADGRT010000026.1 GCA_017880715.1 Verrucomicrobiia bacterium
TGAAATCCTGGTGACATTGGACAGGAATGTCCGCACTCCGATAAAGATGGTATGCGCCCGTGGTTGGGTATTCCACATTTCAGAACCGTGAGGCCCTTTCCAGCCGGCGAGGACGCCAGGTTAGGGCGTCGTGGAACTCCGCCCTCCGAACGAAGCGGGCGCGGCATTGTGAGCGTGACAGTTGGCCGGGAGTCTTGTCTAATGGGCGATGGCATCGTCCGCAATCCTGGTTGAGACCGTGGAAACCAAGCCTACGCCAGCGCCGGAGGTGTCCGGCTTCGAGTCGGAGGCATTTTCCGTCTTGTACACGGAACATGCGCGGGCGGTGTATTATCTGGCGCTGCGGTTCCTCGGCGATCCCACGCAGGCCGAGGATGTGACGCACGACGTGTTCCTGAAGGCTTACCGCAAGCTGGATCAATTTCGTGGCGAAGCGGCGGTTCGCACCTGGCTGTACCGCATCACCGTCAACCATTGTCAAAACCTGCGCCAGACCTGGTATCAACGTCATATCGTTGCCACCGATAATGACCGTGTGTGGGAGACGGCGCCTTCGCCAACGGACTCACCACTACGGGTATTGGAGATCAAGGAGTTGGGCGAGCGCATTCAGAGGGCGCTCGATGCGCTGACGGAGGAATACCGGCTGTTGCTGCTCCTGGTGGCCGACGAGCGGATGAGCTATGATGAGGTTGCGGCGCTGACCCAGCAGACCACCGATGCGGTGCGCGGCAAACTGCATCGGGCCAGGAAGGCCTTTACGCAAGCATTTCAAAAGACGGCCTGACCTATGAAACAGAATTTTTCCAAGGCAACGGAGGCGCAGCAAACGGCGGCGCAGGAACAGGCGCAGCAGGCGCAGACGGGCGTCGAATTCAAGACGGTGGAGGAACTGCTCCGGCACGACGCGGCGCAGGTTCAGCCGCCGAAGAGCCTGATGACCCGTTTGCAGCAATCGCTGAAGCAGGAGATCAGGCCGCCCGCCTGGTGGAAGCGTTGGTTTTCTTAAGCTGGAGTTTTGAAGATGCCAACGCCCAATCCATCGTCATCATCCGTGGCGGCGATATGCGAGTTGGCCAGGCCGCGCCCGGATGGCTGGCATTTCCGGAAGGACAGTCCGCGGCGATCCCAATGGGCGGCTGAACGTCTCGAGACGGTTCGGGCATCGCTGGCGTGCTGTGAGTTGTGTGCGCATCGCTGCCGGGTCAACCGGTTGAAAGGTCCGGCCGGGTTGTGTCATGCCGGCGCCACCGCCCGGGTTTTTTCCGCCCAGCTCGAGGTGGGGGATGAACTGGAGTTGGTTCCCGCGTTTGCGTTGGCGCTGAGCGGCTGCAATTTGCGCTGCGGCTTCTGCATTTCGGGAGCAGAGAGTTGGCAGGCGGAGGCAGGAGGCTCGTTGGATGCGGCCGGGCTCGCAGCGCAAGCCGGTTTGGCCCTGGCTCGGGGAGCCAAGAGCGTTCTGCTGCTGGGGGGCGAGCCGGCCATTCATCTGCCGAGCGTGTTGGAAATCGTGGCGGCCCTGCCCGACGATGCCAGGCTCGTATTGAAGACCAACGGGTTCAGCTCGGCTTTGGCTCGGTCGTGGATGGAAAATCTGTTTGATGTCTGGGTGGTGGATTACAAATTTGGCCAGAACGATTGCGCGCGTCGTTTGGCGCAAGTTTCGGATTATGCCGCCGTGGTGCGGGAGAACCTGATTTGGGCGCGCGACCACAGCGAATTGATCGTGCGGCACGTGTTGTTGCCGGGGCATCTGGACTGCTGCTGGCGACCGGTGGCGGCCTGGCTGGCGGGGAACCTGCCGGGAATCAAGGTGAGCCTGCGGGCGGGTTATTGGCCGGCATGGCAGGCGCAACGGTTTCCCGAACTTAGGCAGACCGTGGCGATCGAGGAACACGAAGCAGCGACCGCGATCGCCCGCGAGCATCGATTGCGTTTGATTCCATGAAAACCGGAACTAAGATTTCTGGGGTGAACCACCCCGCGGCAGAACAGACAACGGGCGCATCTCGCTTTTGTCGAACACCGGCAACCAGTGCGCTTTTGGAGCGCGGACATTCTTGTCCGCCTCTTCATTCCGGTAAACGCCAAAGCGGACAGGAATGTCCGCGCTCCGACAAAAGTGAAATGCGCCCGCGGACGACCGAACTGTTGATTCTGGCCGACGGACGCATCCTGGCGCGCAATCTGACGCCAGCCCTGGCGCGGGTGTTGCGCGAGGTGAATCCGGACGATGCTGGAATGAGTCGTCGGGCCGGCGAGTTCAAATCCTCGCCGCATTCGTCACCCCCGCCCGAACCCTCCATCGGCAATCAACCCACGTCACGCTAACCTATGAGTTTTGCCCAGGAACTGGATACCCTGATTCGCGCGCGGTATCCGATTATATTCATCGTCTCGAGCGAGGAGATGCGGCTGCAAAATGTGGTCGTGGAGGTGGCTCAGAAGCGCCAGAAGAAGGTTTTCGAATGGAGTTACAGCACGGGCATCGTTCCGGCCGGCACCTCCATCCAGTCCCAAAAACACCGCAATGCCGCCACGAAAGATCCGTTGCTGGCGCTGGACCAGGTGATCGAGCAGGTCGAGCCGGCCGTCTTTATTTTTAAGGATTTCCATCCGTTTCTAACCAAGAGCAATTTCGCGGTGATTCGCAAGCTCAAGGAGATCGCGATTCAGCTCAAGAGCAGCTACAAGACGATCATCCTGATATCGCCGGTGATGGAAATACCGACCGAGCTGGAAAAGGAAGTGACGCTGATGAATTTCCCGCTGCCGGATCGCGACGATCTGGCCATGCTTTTGGACAAGATCATTGAAGATGTCAAGGCCTTCAAGAAAGTCAAAATCGAGCTGGACGAAGCGGGCCGGGAACGGCTATTGCAGGCGGCGCTGGGCTTGACGCTGGGGGAGGCGGAGAACGTGTTCGCCAAGATCATCGTCAAGGAAGAGCGTTTAAGCGGCGACCATGTGCAGGAGGTTTTTGCGGAAAAGCAGCAGATCATCCGGAAGAGCGGGCTGCTGGAGTACTACGCCACCAACATCACCTTTTCGAACGTGGGCGGCCTGAGCGTGCTCAAGGAGTGGCTGGAAAAGCGCACCGCGGCGTTTTCGGAGGAAGCGCGGACGTTTGGCCTGCCGTCGCCCAAGGGCATCCTCATGCTGGGCGTGCAGGGGTGCGGCAAAAGTTTGTGCGCCAAATCGGTATCGAGTCTGTGGCAGCTTCCGCTGTTGCGATTCGACATGGGAAAGATGTTCAACAGTCTGGTGGGCTCATCGGAAGAAAACGTGCGCCGGGCCATTGCGGTGGCGGAATCGGTCGCCCCGGCCGTTCTTTGGGTGGATGAGATCGACAAGGCCTTTGCCGGCTCGCAGTCATCGGGTTCGACCGACGGCGGCACTACGGCGCGCGTGTTTGGGACGTTTCTGACGTGGCTGTCGGAGAAGACCGCGCCGGTTTTTGTGGTGGCCACGGCCAACGATATCTCGCAGTTGCCGCCCGAACTGATGCGGAAAGGGCGGTTGGACGAGATCTTTTTCGTCGATTTGCCTTCGGCCGAGGAGCGGCTGGACATCTTCCGAATCCATCTGGCCAAGCGAAAGCGTGATCCCGTGAATTACGATCTGGAGGCGCTGGCAGGGGCGAGCAAGGATTTCAGCGGGGCGGAAATCGAGGAGGCGGTGATCAGCGCGTTATACGACGCCTTTTACGCGCGGCGCGAAGTGACGACCGCGGACATTCTGCAGTCGATTCGGCAGACGGTGCCGCTGGCCAAAACGATGGACGAGCATATCAACCGGTTGCGTGCCTGGGCGGAAGGTCGGGCGCGAAATGCCAGCGTGGCCAAGGTGCTGGAAGGCCAGACGACGATCCGGCGGATGGAGCTGTAAAAGGGAGGGGCGTGAGGAATCCGGGAGACAGCGGTCTAATTCAGCAACCAGACGAAACAAGGGAGCGAATCTATGGGTGCGATAACAATTTTAGCGCCGGTCTTGGTGGCGGCCTGGCCGGCGTTTAGCGCCGCGGTGGTGGCCGCCGCTACTTCACTGGGCTATGCCATGGCGAAGGAGATGAAGCACGGATTGGCGGACGAGCGCCGGCAAACCAAGGCCGTCAACAGCGTGCAGCTCCAGGTGCCGCGCAGCGAGGTGGTGACGGACCAGTTGGGCCGCGACCAGACCATCACCGTAGCCCGCGAGGGGGTGACCGTGACCTTTTCGCGGGATGCGCGCGGCAAGGCGACGTTGTGCGTGACGGGGGAGGGGCACAGCCAGGCGGCCTTGCAGGCGATGGGTGAGGAACTGAGCCAGCGGGTGGTGCAACGCTACGTGTACCAGAAGATCATGAACGAAATCAAGACGCGCCAGTTTTTGGTGGTCGAGGAGGAAACCGATGCGAACCACGCGATTCATTTAAAAGTGCGTCATTGGGAGAGCTGAATATGCCACAACGCGAGTTTGACATTACGATTGGGGCCGACGGAGAGGTGGAGTTGCACGTGAAGGGTTACAAGGGCAAAACCGGGTGCCAGGGTGCGACCAAGATCTTCGAGCAAATCGTCGGCGAGATGAAATCGCAACGCGAGACTAACGAGGCTTATGAGCCGGACGAAGTGGTGCAGTATCGCATTGATCATCGGCATTAACCGCCGGCTCACGAACGCGGCCACAGGTACGAGCGATGGGACATCATGAGTCAGCCTATTATCCGCCTCGGGCGCGCTGGTACCGCGGGTTGTTTAGCCCCTGGTACGTCGTGCGCAAGTGGTTGCGGCTGGAGCGGCTGGTACCGGCCGGCGGATTCAAGAGCTTCAGTCGATTAATCCTTGGCTTGGCGCTTCCAGGCTATGCGTTCGCGGGCGGCGGGCTCCGGCGGTGGAGTCGGGCGGTGGGGTGCGCTTATGGGCTTTCGTCCGCGGTGTTCGTCGTCTGGCTGGGGTATGACGTCAGCAACTGGGCTTTTGGCTTGATGGTGGGCTTGCATGCCACCTCGGCGGTGGTCGCGTGGAATCGTTGGTCGCCGCCGGACGATGTCAGACAGCGGCTGGTGCGGGCCTTGGTGGCACTATTGTCCATCGGTTTGCTGGTGTATTGGCCGTTGCGGACGGTGGGGGTGGATTATGGGGCGATGCCCGTGCGTCTGCAAAACCGGGCGGTCGTGGTGGTCAACCCCCGGGCGCGCGCGCCGGCAGTGCGGCGCGGCGATTGGGTGGTGTACCGCATATCCGGAACCGTGAATAGCGGGCACAGGGACATCAAGATGGACGGGTTGGAGTTGGAGCAAGTCGTGGCGATGGCTGGCGAGCGGGTGCGGTTTTTTGAAGATCATTATCAGCTCAATGACCGGTCGTTTCCGCTGCGGGCGCACATGCCGAAAAGCGGCGAGTGGGGGGTGCCAGAAAAGCATTGGCTAATCTGGCCAAATATGCTTGCATCCGTGGGGCAAGCGCAGGGCGTGGAGCAGGCCATCGCGGAAGTGATGCAGCGAAATGCCATCGTGTCCTTTGCGGAGCTGGCGGGCAAGCCCTACGGATATTGGTTTTGGCGGCGGCAGGTTTGGGAGTAACGGACGCATGACGAAACGAACAGGCATGGCATGAGCCGA
Source organism: Verrucomicrobiia bacterium (assembly GCA_017880715.1). Taxonomy (GTDB): domain Bacteria; phylum Verrucomicrobiota; class Verrucomicrobiia; order Limisphaerales; family UBA1319; genus JADGRT01. Next base: position 5,603 of record JADGRT010000026.1, read on the forward strand.
TTTTCGAATCTGGAATTGAATTCCCACTCGGAGGACGAGAACTTCGGGGAGGAAAAGGAAGTCGTCAAGGATGAGGCCTATTTCATGGCGGAGGCGCAAGCGGCCTTCGAGCAGGGCGACTTCGAGAAGGCGTTGCGCGCTTATGCCCGCGTGCTGGAATATAATGCGCAGAATGCGGCGGCCTGGACGGGCCAGGTTCGCATGCTGATCGAGCTCAGGGAGTATAAAGAGGCCAAGCTATGGGCGGACAAGGCCCTCGAGCGATTTCCCCAAGAGCCGGAATTATTGGCGGCCAAGGCGGTGGCGCTGGGGCGGACGGGCGATCTGCAGACGGCGATGGCGTTTTCGGACGCCTCATTCGAGGAGCGGGGCGACACGCCCTACATCTGGCTGGCGCGGGGTGATGTCTTGCTGGCGCGCGAAGAGCCGCGGGCGGATTTCTGTTTTCAGAAGGCTCTGGCCCTGGCGCCGACCAACTGGTTTTATCACTGGCTGGCGTCGCGCATTCACTTTTACTACCACAAATTTGCCCTGGCCCTGAAGCACGCCCAGCAGGCGCTGGCACTGGACGCCAGCCAAGCCATGGTCTGGGTGCAGGTGGGGCTTGCCCAGGAGGCTTTGGGCATGATAACGCCAGCCCGGACCTCCATCGAACAAGCGCTGCAATTGAATCCCCGCTGCCAGGCCGCCGAACACGCCCTGGCGGAGCTCGCCGAATCCGGTCTCTGGCCCCAATTACGGGGCTGGGGACGCCGCCTATTCTCCCGATGAACACCCCGACCCTGCTGGATCGTCTGCTGGAAACCGCCGCCGAATTTCGCGCCTCCGATCTGCATGTCATCGCCGGTGTGCCGGCGGCCTATCGAGTCAACGGCGAGATTATTTTCGCCAACAGCGACGTCTTGACTCCCGAACTGATCATGGAGATGGCCTACGGCCTGCTGAATCCGTTGCAGCGGGAGAAGTTCGAGCGCGAATGGGAATTGTGCATCTCGTTGAATCATGAGCGGACTGGGCGCATGCGGGTGACCTTTTATCGGCATAACGGCAGCCCGGAGATGAGCCTGCGGTTTTGCGGCGACCGGATTGCCACGCGCAAGGAGTTGGGATTGCCGCCCAAGATCGAGGAGCTGGCCCGCAAACCCAATGGTTTGGTATTGATCTGCGGACCGACCGGGGCGGGGAAGACCACCACGTTGAACTACATGGTCGATCTGATCAACCGCGAGCGGCGCTGCAAGATTGTAACGATTGAGGATCCGATCGAATTTGTGCATCAAAACCAGAAGGCGATTGTCGTGCAGCAGGAGGTGCTCACCGATACGCACTCGTTCAATAGCGCCCTGATGCATGTGTTGCGGCAGGATCCGGATGTGATCGTGGTGGGTGAGATACGCGACCCGGAAGCGGTGATGACGGCGCTCACGGCGGCGGAAACCGGGCATTTGGTGCTGACAACACTGCATTCGCCAAATGTCGCCCAGACCATGGAGCGCATCGTCGGGGTGTTTGAGGGGCCGGCGCAGCGGCAGATCATCCTGCAGTTGGCCAACTCGTTGCAGGGCATTATCGTCCAGGATCTTTTGCCCTCAGCGGACCGTAACAGCCGGGTGCTGGCCTACGAGCTGTTGATGGCGAACGGCGCGGTGCGGAATCTCATCCGCGAGAACCAAATACACATGCTGGAGAACTGTCTGCAAACCGGCGGCAAGGAAGGCATGACCACCATGGACAACTGCCTCTATGATCTTTATTGCCGATGCCTGATCAGTTATGACACGGCCGTCAGCCGGGCGAAACATCCGGACCGGTTTTCCAAGCGAGCCGGGTAGAATGGCGGCTTTCTCCCGAAAGCCGTTACGGGGGGCGGGAGTCTGACTGGATTATGGTCTGGAAACTGCTAGAATTATATTGTCATGAAGGCGATGCCTGTTAAATTCGGGCGAAGCTAGCGAAATTGAGCAATCGACTTATGTCGAATAACCAGACAGACACCATTGACGGCAACAACTTGCTGAAGAGTTCCTCGCTCTACCGGGAATTTCAGGCCGAGCGCGAGGAGATCATGAAGCACAAGTGGCTCGAATCGGAGTAGGCCGGGTTTGACATCGGTTTCGAGCGGTCTCTGACCGATTGGATCATGAAGCACCGGGGTAAGTGGCGGCGGAGTCGTCAGATTGCCTGCGCCAGCCAGTAGGCATCGGTTTATTTCGGGGACCCGGCCCGGTGGTTGCCGGTATGGTTCCCGGGCGACAAAGGGAGGCTCGACCCTCTTCTAAAACTGTCGGATTACGGAATCGACCAACATGTCAGCGACACCTCGGGTAAGCATGAGTCGAGCGGCGATGCGGCAAGCCATCGCGCGCCTGGCTCGGGCCATTGCGCGCCAGAATGGGCACGGAGAGCCGGTGGTGTTGGTGGGTATTCAACGGGGTGGGGTGCATCTGGCCAAACGCCTGAGTCTATTGCTGGGAGAACGCTGGAAACGGACGGTGCCGGTGGGCAGTCTGGACGTGAGCATGCACCGTGACGATCTGAGCCGGCGGCTGCCGCCCAACGTATATCCGACCGTGATTCCATTCGATATCGACGGGCGGACCGTCATCCTGGTGGACGACGTGCTGTTCAAGGGGCGCACCGTGCGGGCGGCGATGGATGCGCTCAACGATTTTGGCCGGCCGCAACGCATTCAATTGGCGGTGCTGATCGATCGGGGGCATCGCGAATTGCCGATCAAGGCGGACTATGTGGGCAAGCAGTTGACCACCACGCCGAGCGATCGGGTCAATGTGCGGCTGGAAGAGGATGGGGAACCAGAAGGCGTAATCCTGGAAAAAAATGTCCTGGCAACGTAAACACTTGCTCGATATCGAGTCGTTGACTCCCGAGGAAATCGTCACCGTGTTGGACACTGCCCGCGCTTTCAAGGCCGTGGGCGAGCGCGCGATTAAAAAGGTGCCGGCCCTGCGGGGCAAGACGGTCATCAACCTGTTTGTCGAGCCGTCCACCCGCACGCGGATCAGCTTCGAGCTGGCGGCGCAGCGGTTGACGGCGGATGTCATCAATTTCTCGGCCGAAGTCTCCTCCTTGAAAAAGGGGGAGACACTCAAGGATACGGCGCGCAATCTGGAGGCGTTGAACGCCGACATCATCATCATCCGCCATAGCGCCGCCGGCGCGCCGCATTTTCTGGCCCGGTTTCTCCGGGCCAGTGTCGTCAACGCGGGCGATGGCGCGCACGAGCATCCCACGCAGGCCCTGCTGGATGCCTTCACCATTCGCGAGAAAAAGGGCAAAATTGCCGGGCTGAAGGTCACCATTCTGGGGGACATTCTCTACAGCCGGGTGGCGCGTTCCAATATCTGGGCGCTGACCAAACTGGGAGCCAAGGTGACCTTATGCGGCCCGCCGACCCTGGTGCCCAAGGCGTTCGAACAGATGGGTTGCCGGGTGACGCACTGTGTGGAAGAGGCGATTGCCGACGCCGACATCATTAATTTATTGCGCATCCAGCATGAGCGGCAACGCAAGACGATGTTCCCTAGCCTGGGCGAATACACCAGCCTTTTTGGCTTGAATCCGGCGCGGCTGGCGCAGACGCGCCCGGAGGCGTTGATCATGCATCCGGGCCCCATCAACCGCGGGGTGGAGATCGACAGCGACATTGCCGATGGCGAGCGGTCGGTGATTCTGGAGCAGGTTACCAATGGTTTGGCGGTGCGAATGGCGGTGTTGTTCCTGGTCAACGGCGGGCAGGGGCCGCAGGGCGTTGCGGCAGTGTAGCGGCGGACAGCCGGCCGCCAACCCGGGAGCGCGGATGCCTTCATCCGCGTGTTTACCTTGATAGGAATTACTTCGCGCGGATGAAGGCATCCGCGCTCCAGTTCATGCGGCGTCGAGCCACTCACAAGGAGGCTGAGGCCGGATTAGCAACCTCGTTCCAGGAAATGACGCGATGGATGCCGCCGGTGTTTATCCGGCCCAGGCTTTCGTCGTAGTGGAAATTGAAGTTACCGTTCATCTTAGCCGTCTTGGTGACGCTGGCACCGCAAAAATCTTCGGCGCTGTTGCCGCCACCTTTAAGGCTGAGCGCCGCGCTTGGGGCATAAATGACGCCGGTAAACGTGCCATTGCCAGTGAAATCAATACTGGTGTTGGAGGGCAGGCCGTAATAAAAAAGGTTGGTCGGGGATCCGGTACCGTTGACCATGCCCTGTCCGGCCATTGTGGCGGATGGGGCGGCGACATAAAGCTTCAGGCTGGCATTGTTGGTCACCTCAAGAATGTCCTGACCTGACATCGAAAAGCTGCTAGTTACCAGCAGCGTCGCATTGCCGAGCACCAGCAGTTTGCCGCTGAAACTGGTAAGCTGATAGTAGCCGCCGTAGAGCACGTAATCGTATGTCACTCCATCGACGGTCCCGCCAACGGGCATGCTTGCCACGGTGCTTGGCCAGTCAGGGGGGAGATGGACATCCTGGATGTCCACATTCATATCGTCGGTGAAGTAGCCCGCTTCGACGTTGGAGTGGGCGGGATCCTGATGAGCCTCCCGGTAGGTGGCATTGGTTTGGAATTGGGAGCTGCCGACCAGGCCGTTTGCTCCCACGTCCAAACTACCGCCCGGACCGGTGGCGGCTTTGCCAAAAATATTGGCGTTACCCAACTCGAGGACATCAACCAAGCCGGCATTGGTGCCGATGTCGCCGTTGTCCCTGGTTTTTGCTTTTTGACCGGTGGGGTATTTGCCGTTATTACTGTAATTCGGATCGGTCGAGTCATAACTGTCAGTCATCACCTTATTGCCGTTCAAGTCGATCGAGCCTTTGGCGAGCATGGCCATTTGGTACACGCCATTTTTCTTGGTGGTGACCCGGAGGGTGCGGGAAATGAAGCCGGCGGAATTGATGGCCGGGACAAAGCCGCGGGCGACAATGACGGGGGCGGCCAAATTGGAGATGCCGACGACGTAGTAGTTGCTGGATCCGTCGCTGAAAGCATTGGTTTTGAGGTAATCAAAAGGGCTGGAGGGGGCCCAGCCGCTGCTGTTGCGATTGGTGTTGTAATTGAGGTGTGCCAGGGCCTCGTCGATGCCGGCTTCGGCCACGGGGACGGCCAGGTTCCAGGACTGGGCTCGGGTGATGGAGGCGTTTTGGTTGCTGACCAGGACCAGGTAACTGGCCAGGGTTGCGCCCAGGATACTGGCGATGATAAGACCCGCCAACAGGGCGTTGCCTCGCTGGCAGGATGGGATTATTTTCATAGGCTTACCTGTTTCGGATGACCACCTTAGCCGATTGCACACTCTCCGTGTTCAACTTGGCGCCAATGATGGAGCGGGAACACACCCAATTGATTTGAACGAGTTTGCAGTTGGCAATATTGGTGGTGGGGACGCAATTAAAGGTTTGGTTGGTCACGTTACGCTGAAAAATGGAAAACTGGACAAAATCGCACTCTTTCAAAAGGGTTTTGGATTGGCCGTTACAGGAGCGGACGAGTTCTTTGGCGCCTTGGTTGTAGTAGTAGCGCAGAGAGAAACCGTTCGTGTAAAGGAAAGTTAGGTCCGTGGGGGTGTAGCTGCTTAAACTGGTGGTTTGCCGTATCTCGGACGTCATGAGGTCGAGGGCGGCGCGGCTCTGGGTTTCCAACTCGGAATAGTTGGCCATAGCCGCCAGGCTGCGACTGCAAAAGAGGGACATCATGGCAACCATAGCGATCAAAATCGAGCTCAGCGACATGGCGACGAGCATTTCCACCAGCGTAAACGCCTGACGCCGTGAAGGCACTGGGGGTCTCGACCATAATTTTCGCGCGCCTGAGAACCGTGAGTCCGGCGGGGCGGTGTGGCGGCGCCATCCTGCCTTCAGAGCCGGGCCGCAGTTGGGCCAGGCCGGATTCAGGGAAAGAGGGTTGAGTTTCATGGCCAGGGTTGGATCGTGGATGGTGAGGTCCGGTTAATTCGTGTTGAACCAGAATTTATAGCTGTACAGGCCATTACGGGAGACGAACGAACTGATGGACCGCGCGTGGTCCAGATTGTCCACGTTCCAATTCACGGCGACCGTGATTTGTTTCAGGTTGCCGTTATAATCCACGCCGCCGGGCAGGCTGGCAACGCTCAGGGTGCCGGTGTAACTGAAACCACCCGAGTCGGCCAGGTTGCCGCCGACCGCGTAGAATGGGGCGATAAAATTCGTGGGCATGTTGGCTAAGTCATCAAACGTGGTCAGGCGCAACTGCTCCATTTTCTCCAACAGTACTTGGGTGGCCCGGGCGTTTTCGCGCGAGGACTTGATGATCCCAAAACCGGCCGAGATGCCGGCAAACAGGGAAACCACCAGAATCCCAACTATGCCAAAGCCGATGACCGTCTCCACCAGCGAGAAGGCGGCCAAGCGGATGCGGACTTGGCGATGGTTTGACAACACTAGCTTCATAAAGAGTTAACCCGGTTTAGCTCAATTCACGTCTGGGCATTTCCGAGAACTGACTGCTTCAAGCATAACCGTTACCAACAATGAGAACTCCCATCACCCTGGTGAAAACAAAGGGAATGATCCCACATTCAATACGATAACCAACAATGCTTTAAATGCTCCCTAAAAAAAAGAGGCCAACTGGTATATCTTATGGCCCTATTCTATTAGGGCCCTATGGACCCAAATGACTATTTGCCATTATGTTGGGCAAAGAAGGCGGCCGCTTGGGAACGGCGGCTAAAATGAAGTTTTTCCAAAAGGTTGCTGAGATAGTTCTTAACGGTTTTATCGCTCAGGCCCATTTCCGCGGCTATTTCCTTGTTGGTCTTGCCTTCCGAAACGAGGGCCAGCACCCGGCGTTCCTGGGCGGAGAGCAAGTCCAGCTTGTCTTTTTGGATAACGTCTTTGTTCCGGATGCGGCTGAAAACGCGGCGGGTTACGAGGGGATCCAGGATGGAACGGCCGGCAATGACGTCTTCGATGGCCCGAACCAGGCCATCGGCGTCGATCTCTTTTAATAAGTATCCGTCGGCGCCGGCTTCGATGGCGCCCAGGACGGTTTCATCGTCGCCGTAGGAGGTGAGAATCAGGACGCGCGTTTGCGGGGATTGGATCTGGATCTGTCGGCAGGCGTCGAAGCCGTTGCCATCGGGGAAACGGACATCCAGCAGGATGATATCGGGTTTCAGGCGGGTTGTGGCGGCGATGGCTTCGAGAATGGTGCCGGCTTCGGCGACGATTTCGATCCGGGGATTGCGGGTCAGGACGGTGCGGAGGCCGACTCGAACCATTTCATGGTCATCGGCCAGGATTAGGCGAATGGGGGCGGGGGTCATGTGGGTGTCTGATTTTTGGGCAACTCCACCCAGATTTGGGTGCCCTGGCCGGGTTGGCTAAAGATTTCATATCGGGCATCCAATTCCTGCGCTCGGGAGGCGATGTTGCGCAGGCCGTGCCCGTTCTTTTGTCTGGCCTGCGGGTCGAAACCCACGCCGTCGTCGGTGATTTCCAGCCGGAGATATTCCGGATGGTTCTGCAGCGAGATCCGGGTCTGGCGGGCGTGGGCGTGGCGGAGGCTGTTGCTGATGGCTTCACGGGTAATGAGCAGCAGGCCGGCGACCTGTTGGTGGTTCAGGGATTCGGCGTCCGCCGGATCCACGTCCAAAACGAAGCGATTTGCGCTGGGATCACCCATAATTGCCAGCAAAGACTGTAAGGATGAAATAAAATCTTGTCCAGTTAACTTCTCGGTTTCCATGCCGACAATGAAGGCGCGGACTTTGCGGATGAGGCGGTTGAGATCCTGGAGGGAATGTTGCAGTTGGGTTTCGGCCTTTTCGGGGTTTTCTTGGACGAGTCGGCGGCATTCGTGCAAACCGAGACCGGCGGCGTAAAGGGACTGGATGATATCGTCGTGGAGATCCTGGGCGATGCGTTCCCGTTCCTGGAGCGATTGGTGCAATTGGAGTTCGAGACGTTTTCGTTCGGTGATGTCGCGGGCGATGCCGCGCACCCCGGAGGGCTGGCGGTCGCGGTATTCGAGGCGGGTGTTTACCTCCCAGTGCAAGCTGCGGCCGGAACGCGCGAGGATTTCGAGATCGGCGCGCTGGCGGGCTTCACCGGCACGATGGTTTTTCAGCATCTGCTCCAAGGCGGGTCGTGCAGCGGGCGCCACCAATTGGCGGATGTCAAGCTGGGAAGCCTCCTGTCGATTATAGCCGGTGAGCAATTCGCCGGCGTGATTCAACGAGGTGATCCGGCCCTCCGGATCGTGGCTATAGAGGATGTCGTTGGCGTTTTCAAACAGGTCTTGATAGCGCGCTTCGAGGGCGGCTTCCCGTGCGCGCACGAGGGCGGTTTGCTGGCGCACCTTGCGTCGCAGCAGGCTCATCCAGAAGAGCCCGCCGAAAACGGCCAGCGCCAGCGCTCCCAGGGCGACGATCAATCGCAGCAGCAGCCAAGCGGTGGGACGCTGAATCAGTTGAATATCCCGGGAGGAACGCAAATGGAGGATGAAGGTGCTCGCTGGCTGACGGTCGCTATTCTCAGTCATGAAAATACCGCAAAGCCGGACACGACTGCCGTTCGGCATGAACGTCATATCGGTATTCATGTCCGCTTGAAGCAGCCGGGCCTTGAATTGGCGGTGGTTGTTCTCCAGGATCATGATGAGTTCCTTGGTGCTGCTGGAAGGCTGTTTCTCGACCAAGACGGCATCTAGCTGCACCAGTTCGTTTTCATAATTGTTGGCGAGCGCCTTTTCGATGGCGATGGGGATGGGGAGGGGGGGCGATTGCCCGCCAATTTTGCGAAAGACCGCATCTTCCAGATAGGGAGTCGCCTTATTCACGGCGGGAAAACCGGAGGCCTCGACCACGTCGCCGGGCTGGACCGCGGTTTTCTGGCTGGTGCGCACGTTGAAGCCACCGGATTGATCGCGCAGAAAGACGCCCAGGTCGGGCCAATAGGCTTGCACCACGCCCTGGACCAGGACGCGGTGGCCGGCTCGAGCGGCTTGCGAAAAGGAGAACAAATCGCGGCTGGCGCTTTTGGGGGCCTCATAGGGATCATGGGAAGCTGGAGCGGAGAGTACCGTAACATCGTCCATCGAGGGTGCCATCAGGCAAAACCCGACCAACTGGTTGTCATTATTCAAGGACGCCGTGGCCACGCCGCGAATCCGCAGTTTGGCATCGGTCAATTGCAGGGGTTGGTTGGTGGAATACTTGAGGATTCGAGTCTGA
>JADGRT010000285.1 GCA_017880715.1 Verrucomicrobiia bacterium
ACCGGGCTCCGGCGGTCCGGCGCCGGTTAGCGAGGAGGTCCGTCGAAAACTAACCACGCTCGGCTTGAAAACGTTCTACAGTCAAAGCTCCGCCCAGACCAAAGCCGAGCTGGCTCCGGTCCTGGAGGAAATCCAAAGAACCATGGAGAGCGGTCGCAGCTTCCACCCGCGCCGCAGTCCGCATGAATAACGGGAAAGAGAATGCGTGATTATCATCAGCCGCACGCTTCTGCTTCGTCCTCGTCCTCGTCCCTCGTCCTCGTCCTCGAATTCATAAAACCACAAATCGAGGACGAGGACGAGGGACGAAGGACGAGGACGAAATCCGTCAAGAGGGCCGCTTTCACGCTGGTTGAGCTGCTGGTGGTAATGGCGGTAATCGCCATTTTAGCGGGGCTACTATTGCCAGCGGTCTCACAAGCCAAGGAATCAGGCCGCGCCACGGCCTGTCTGAGCAACTTGCGCCAGATCGGTCTGGCCTTGCAGATGTATGTCCAGGACAACCAGAATCGTATGCCCATCATGCGTGATCGGCCGGCGGGCATGACGAACGCCCCCGGGCTGCCGAGTCCCGACTTGGTTTTATCGAACGAACTGAACACGGCGCAGATCTGGAGGTGTCCTTCCGATCGCAAATCGGTGTTCCCGCGGACGGGTTCGAGCTATGGTTGGAACAGCCTGTTGAACGGCCAGGATGCCGAGCACCTGCGGGTCTTTATGATCGATTTCGATCCGCACCAAATCCCGGTGATGTTCGACAAAGAGGCGTTTCATCAGGCGCGCGGCGAGAAAAAAGGTGTGAACTATTTGTACGCCGACGGGCACCTCAAAAACCTCCTGGCGATCGAGGGCTCCAAATGATCGAGCTGCAACAGGTCGGGAAACGCTTCGGCACACGCATGGCGGTGGATGACCTGACCCTGCACGTGTCTCGCGGCGAAATTTTCGGGCTGCTGGGCCACAACGGCGCCGGCAAGAGCACCGCCATTGGCATGATGCTGGGACAGGTCTGGCCCACTTGCGGGAAGGTTCGGATCGGTGGTTTTGACGTAACGGCCCAGCGCCAACAGGCCCTGCAAAACGTGGGCGCCATTTTCGAGACCCCGGTATTCTACGACTATCTCAGCGGCTGGCGAAACCTGGAGATTCTGAGCCACTACACGGCGCGCACGCCGGCGGCGCGTCTGCGCGAGGTGATCGACTGGGTCGGGCTCACCGGCCGCGAACGGTCGCTGGTCAAAACCTATTCGCACGGCATGCGGGCGCGGCTGGCGCTGGCCCAGGCGTTGCTGCCCCAGCCGCAACTGCTCATCCTCGACGAGCCCAGCGACGGGCTGGATCCCGAGGGCATTCACGAAATGCGACAGACCATTCTCCGCCTGCATCGCGAGCTGGGGCTGACCATTTTATTGTCGTCCCATTTCCTGAGCGAGGTGGAGCAGCTTTGCAGCCGGATTGCCGTGTTAAAAAATGGCCGCAAGGTTTTCGAAGGATCGCTAAGCGGGGCCAGGCAGACGCGCGCCTGGGTGCGGCTGCGCACCGATGACTTCGCCGCGGCGATGACCGAACTGAGGCAAGGCGGACTGGTAGTGGATGAGTGGGATGGACAGTGCATTGTCCTGGCGGCCGGCGTGGGCGCCGATGAGGTGGTGCGGCGGTTGGTGGCAGCCGGACGGCCGGTTTATGAGATCGCGCCGGAGGCGCAGACGCTGGAGCGGTTTTACCTCGGGCTGATGAAACAAGAACGGGAGAAGCCGGACCGGTCTTCGGCCAAGGTTGACTGACCCAGGCCTTTTATGTTCCGGCTGCAATTTCGCAACGAGCTTTGGAAACTGTTTGGCAAGAAACGAACGTACATGGGATTTCTCATGTTTCTGCTGGCGCAGAATGTGATCATCCTGGTGTTCCGGTTTTCGTCGGGGCCACGGATCAGCATGATGCGCACTCTGGAAGGCAACGGTTACCTGGCCCAGGACTTCCTATCGGCGCTGACGGTGGCGACGTTCATGCTGTTTCCCCTGGCGTATTTATTATTGCCGCTTTACGTGGCGCTGGTAGGAGGCGATTTGGTGGCCAAGGAGGCCGAGGATGGCACGTTGCGGATGATCCTATCGCGGCCCATCTCTCGGACGCGTCTGCTGTTGCTAAAATGGCTGTCCGGACTGGCGTTTTCGCTGGTCTTGGTTCTGGCGTTGGGGGGGCTGGGGCTGTTGTTTGCCCGTTTATGGTTCCCGTGGGGCGGCCTGTTCGTGTTTGTCCCCGGCGAATTATTCAGCATTTTCGCTGCGGTAGGCGGCTGGCACCATTATGTGGCCGCCGTGTTCATGCTGGCGATCAAGGCGGCGACCATCCTGGGGTTGGCGTTCATGTTTTCATGTTTCAACGTAAAGCCCGCCGCGGCCACGATCCTGGCGCTCTCGTTTGTCTTCGTGAGCTTCATCCTGCAAAGCATCCCCTATTTCAAGGATTTGCAGCCCTGGTTTCTAACGTATCACTTGAACCTGTGGCAATTGATGTTTGCGCAGCCGATTCCCTGGTGGCGTATGGGAGAATCGCTGAGTTTGCTCCTGGGTTTCAACCTGACATTCCTGGTGGTCGGCGCGACGGCGTTTCACGTTCGGGACATCAAGTCGTGATCTGGCGTTTTTGGGCTAACTCGGACTTCCCGGTTTGGCGGCCAGCAATCCGAGTTTGGCCTTGGGCAGGAAGGGTTTTCGAAAAGCATCGTCGAAGTCGTAGCCGTCTTTGAAGTCATCGCGGTTGTCTTTGTCGGTCTTGCTGAGCTGGCCGCTGGCCACCAGGTTGAAGACGATTTCGCCAAAATCCTCGCCCCGGCGCACGCCCCACTCTTCCAGGACGGTGAGGGCCATCGGGCCAAACTGGGCGCCGCCGAATTCACGGATGCCAGCGAGCAATTCCTGGCCGCTGACGTGGCGCAATCCCTGCTTTTTACCCTGCGCCACTTTCCGTTGGGTAAAATCGAGGGCCTCGCGCAAAAAGTAATACGCACCCCGCCGGTATCTTGGATCTTTGGCAATGATCCGGTCTATAACGTCTTCAAAATTCTGCTCTTGCATGTCTTATTCAGCGTGCCACTGGGTGTTGGACTCCACCGGGGGATGCGTTGTTCGATAGGCCTTCACGGCCCATCCCACCAATAACAAGCTCATCACCATCAGCAATACCGTCTGTTCCTGCCGGGTCAACCGCCACATGACTGCATAGTAATCGAAGCGGGCGGCGACTGCAATAGGCGGAATACGCAACCCTTTCCTCCATCGCTTGACTTGAACCCGGGGCGTGCCATCATAATTCATCGATTGACCATGCCAAAAAAAGCCCCGATCCAAAAGCGACTCGAGCAGCAAGCCGAAGAAGCCCGCAATCTCGACATCGAGATCTCCTTTCTGGAAGGACTGTTGAAACGGGATCCGGATTATGCCGACGCGTTACGCATCCTGGGGGACGATTATACCCGTCGCGGCCGATACCAGGACGGCCTGCAGATCGATCTGCGCCTGGTCCGGCTTTGTCGCGATGACTCCTTGGTTCACTACAACCTGGCCTGTAGTCTTTCCTTAACCGAACAGCTCGCAATGGCCGCCGCCGAACTCGATCGCGCCATTACGCTGGGATATCGCGATTTCTCCTGGCTGAATCGAGATCCGGATCTCAAAAAGCTCCGCCGCCATCCGTTGTTCAAGAAGATCCGCGACCGGTTGAAGGCCATGAGCATCGAGATCAAGTAGCGGCTGTTCGGAGCGTGGGTGGTCACACCCGCAAGTCCACGACGATTAACACGCGGATGTGACCGTCCGCGCTCCGGGTGCAGGTTATCCAATGAACGTTAATATCCATGGACGCAACCGCCACTATCGGACCGTTACCTTCGACGCGACGACCCACTCGGTTCTCCTGATCGAACAACGGCTGTTGCCGCATCGATTCGGCCTTTGCGCCACCAAGAATTTCCGTGAAACCGCCCAGGCCATCACCGACATGGTGGTCCGGGGCGCGGGGGCCATCGGGGCAACCGCTGCCTATGGGTTGGCTCAAGGCGCCTTGGCTTTTCGAGGTCGTAACCTCGCTAAATTCGGCCAGCATATCGAAACCGTTTACCAAACGCTCAAGTCCGCCCGGCCCACCGCTGTCGATCCGGTCAACGCCATGAACCAAGTTCGGGTCCAAATGGCAGTTGGCGAGACAGTCGAGGAACAACAGTCTCTGGCTTTGGCGGCGGCCGAAGAGTTCGCACAAGCAGACGTTGCTCACTGCGAGGCCATCGGTCGCCATGGCGCCAAACTGATTCGCCAGGACATGCGCATTCTCACCCACTGCAACGCCGGCTGGCTGGCTTTTGTCGATATCGGCAGCGCCACCGCTCCTTTATATGCCGCCCAGGCTCAAGGAAAGAGCTTTCACGTTTTTTGCGACGAAACCCGGCCGCGTTGCCAAGGGGCGACCCTCACCGCCTGGGAACTGGCTCAACAGGGTGTCTCCCACCAAGTCATTGCCGATAATGCCGCCGGCCACCTGATGCAGCGGGGAGAAATCGATTTGGTTATCGTGGGCAGCGACCGCACCCTGGGCCGCACCGGCGAAGTTGCCAATAAGATCGGCACCTATACTAAGGCGGTGCTGGCGCATCGGCATGGCATTCCGTTTTATGTGGCCATCCCCTTGTCCACCCTCGACTGGCCCCTTAAGTCAGGCTGGGATATTCCCATTGAAGA
>JADGRT010000286.1 GCA_017880715.1 Verrucomicrobiia bacterium
CCATCCAGCAGTTTGATCGCTTTCTTGATGCTGCGCCGCCTCAGAACATTCTGGTGACTTCGCTCAACGAGCGCGCCACGAAAGTGAAAGACCTCTCCGCCGGCGAGCGCGCGAAGTTCCTCGACGTCGCCGAGCATACGGTTTCCTTGTCCATCATTCCCGCCTTCCGTCGTGCCCAAGCACTGTTGCAGGAACAATTGCCGAGGTCAGCCGATGACGCCGGCGTCTGGCGTTTTCCCAATGGCAATCAAGCTTACACGCAATTACTGCATCGATACACGACGACTGATTACACCGCCTCCCAAATCCACGAAATCGGCCTCCAGGAAGTTGCGCGTATCGAGAGGCAGATGGACGAACTGTTCCGCCAGCTTGGCTACATCGAGGGCAGCATCCAAGAACGCATGAAAAGACTGGATGCCGAGTCGCAGCCATCGGCCGAACCCGACCCGCGCCCAGCCTTGCTAGCGAAATACGAAAAAATCCTCCGCGACGCCGAGAAACGAGCCGGTTTAATTTTCGATTTGCGCCCCAAGGCGCCTGTCTTTGTGAAACGTGAGCCGTCCTTTACCGAGCCAAACGCCGCCGCCCACTATGCTGCTCCGGCGCCCGACGGCTCTCGCCCGGGCGTCTTCTGGGCACCGCTGCCCGGCCCGACCTTTAGAATTGCCGAGATGCGCACACTCGTTTACCACGAAGCCGTGCCCGGCCATCATTTTCAGGTCGCGCTCCAGAGCGAGATGGCCAGCCTGCCGCGCTTCCGTCGCGATCGCGTGTTCGGGTCTATTCCCGCGCACGGCGAAGGCTGGGCACTCTATGCCGAGCAGCTTGCCGCCGAATCCGGCTGGTATGAAGGCGACCCCAAGGGACGGCTTGGCCAGTTGAATGCCGAACTTTTCCGCGCCCGACGACTCGTCGTGGACACGGGTCTGCACGCGATGCATTGGACCCGCCAGCGGGCCATCGACTACGGCATCCCAGTTTCCGAGGTGGAGCGCTACGTGGTCAGCCCCGGACAAGCCTGTGCTTATAAGATTGGCCAGTTAAGAATTTTGGAACTGCGCGCCAGAGCCAGGCGTACCCTCGGCGAACGCTTCTCCCTCAAGGAATTTCACAACTTCGTGTTGGGCACAGGCACGGTGCCGCTGGGGGTGCTCGAACGGGCCGTGGACGATTACTTTCGACCACAATAGTGCCATTGGGCGAGACGCCCGCGCGCCAAACGCTTTTCTCGGTGGCAGCCGACGGAAGCGCCGCTTCTCCAGCGTGAGGGCACGGAAGGGCGCAGCGACAACAACTATTTGACAGTGTTGATCAAGGGGGCCAGCCCCTGGATGCGGACTTCGAGGCGGTCCCCGGATTGGATGGGACCGACTCCGCTGGGGGTGCCGGTGAGAATGACATCCCCTGGCAGCAGGGTCATATTGGTCGAGACGAAGCTGACCAGATCAGAACAACTGAAGATAAGCTGGCTGGTATTCGAGTTTTGGCGAAGCTGCCCGTTTTGGAACAGTTGAATGGTCAGATCGTGCGTATTGATCTTGGTTACGACGTACGGCCCGAGAGGCGTGAACGTGTCAAAGGATTTGCAGCGCGCCCACTGACTTTCCGTGTTTTGGATGGTGCGATCAGCGATATCCTGCGCCGCAGTATAGCCAAAGATGTAACGGGCGGCCGCAGCCGGCGCCACATTGCGCGCCCGCCGGCCTATAACAATCGCCAGTTCCGCCTCAAAATCCGTTCGGTGGTGGGGAAAAGGGATTTCAATCTTGCCCCCGTCCGGAATAAGCGAGGTAGGCGCCTTTAACCAAAAGAGGGGTTCCTGGGGCAATGGTTTGTTGGATTCCCGGGCATGATCGGCGTAATTCAGTCCCACGGCGATCACTTTCGAGGGCATCACCGGCGTGAGGGTTTTTACTCCCCGAAGGGCGAGAGGTTTCTTTTCGCAAATGGTCGATTCAAACACATTACCTTTGAGGCGAAACAGTTCACCATCAACGACCATTGCGTAAAAGATCTCGTCGCCCTTTTGGAATCTTCCAATTTCAGCCATAAATATGCGCTGTTGGTAACACAACGATAATGAGGACTGCAAGCTGATAATGAACGCCCCAAGTATTGGGTGCAGGGTCTTTTTTTGGTTCCTTAATTGGCTCTGCGAGATGCGTGCCCAGGGGTTCCTGCGCTTGCTTCGGACGCCGGAACCCGGTCTATTTAAGGTTATGCGTGTCCTATGGGTGGAAGATTCCCTGCGGTTGCAGCGGTCCATCGGCAAGGCGCTGCGCAAATCCGGCTACGCCGTCGATTTGAGCGGTGACGACGAAAACGGGCTTTGGCTGGCCGAGTCGAACGATTACGATGCCATCATCCTGGATATCATGCTGCCTAAAATGGACGGTCTGACCTTGCTCCTAAAACCATTCACCCATTTTCCCACCGCCCCATGACTGACGAACGCGCCACCGGACTGATCCTGCACACCTATCCGTTGACGGAAACCAGTCTCATCATTCACTGGCTCACCCGGGAACAGGGCCGGCTCGCCACCGTCGCCAAAGGCGCGCGCCGGCCCAAGTCACCCTTCCGCGGCAAGCTGGATTTGTATTTCCTGGCCGATTTCAGCTTCTTGCGCAGCCGGCGCTCGCAGCTCCACACCCTGCGTGAAATCGTCTTGCGCGACACCCATCCGGCCCTGCGCACCGACATCGGCTGCCTGCAACAAGCCGCTTACGGCTCGGGCCTGATCGAAAAATTCACCGAAACCGACACGCCCCTGCCGGGTTGTTTCCAGATTTTCAGCGACTGGTTGCGTCTCCTTTCGCAACCCCGGCCTCCCAAGCACACCGCGCTGATTTTCGAAACCAAACTGCTGGTCGAATTTGGGCTCGCCCCCGATCCCCGCCAAACGCCGCTGAGTGCCGGAGCGAAGGCGGTGCTTCAGAAATGGATCGAAACCGATTGGGCGGCTTTGGAGCGATTACACCTCAGCGAGGATCAAAAGTTCGAGATTGAAGCGTTCCTGGGCCGGCACCTGGCGCAACAACTCGGCCAACTCCTACCTACCCGCGCCCACGCTCTTCATCCTTATTGAAGCGGCGGCCCATGGCGGGTTTTGCGCACTTGGCAGCCGGGCAGTGCAACGCCAGAAAACCGATCATAAAAAACTGGATTTTAAGTGGGAGCGGACCGCGACCGGTCCCCGGTCGCAGCGGCTACGATGGCGTGAGGGCGTTCAAATAATTTGAACGCGTGCGTGCGTGCGCAAACCCTGCGCGCCAGTTCGGCTTCCGGATCGCGTGTTGGATCGGAGCGCGGATGCCCTCATCCGCGCGAAGTCAGGCGCAACGATTCAAACACGCGGATGAAGGCATCCGCGCTCCTTGGGTTGCGGCTTCGTCGCGCTGTGCCTTTGCGTTAATTCACCTGCCGTTTTTCGGTTCACCCCGGCAGCAACAACCGCTCAATCTCGGCGTACGTCTTCACCACGTGGGTGGCGCGGGAGAGTTTTTCGGCGGGCAGCGAATTCGTGATGCCAATCACCCGCATGCCGGCGGCCAGCGCCGCTTCCACGCCAAACGCCGCATCCTCGATCACCCAGCATTGTTCGGGCGCCACGTTGAGCAGTTGCGCCGCCCGCAGGAAAACATCCGGCGCCGGCTTGGGGCGCGCGACGTCCTGGACACTCACCACCACCGGAAAAAAACGGCGCAGGTTTTTCATGGCCAGAATCTCGTCGATGACCGGATGCAGGGAACCCGAAGCCACCGCCAGCGAGCAGACCGCCGAGAGCTTTTCGAGCAAGCCGGGCAGGCCGGAGAAGATCGGTTCTTCCTGTTTAACCAGCTCGATGAACCGTTTTTGCTTCCAATCGGCCAGGAACTCCAGCGTCTGGGCCGGCTGGTGTTTGGCAATGAAATCCTGCCATAACGCCCGGTCCGACCGCCCGTAATAGGCGGGAAAATCCATCCCGTGGGTTTCGCCGTAACCCAGTTTCTGGAACACATCCCGAAAGGCGCGCTCGTGCAGCGGTTCGCTGTCCACAATCACGCCGTCCATGTCAAATATCACTGCCTGAAAACACTTCATATTGGATCTTTTTTGACCTCTAGCCGGATACCGTAAAACGAATATCCGCCGGGTGCAACTCAGGTTTTTCGTGGCATCCGGCGGGAGCCGGATCCTTTTTCTCTAACGCGGATGGGACCCAAACCGGTGAACCTCGAACACGCAACCTTGAACGCCGAACCTCGAACATCCCAAAACCCGTAGGAGACGACGTCAGGAGTCTCTAACTTCGAACAGCGGAAATCCAGTCGCCGCAAACCTATGGCAGCCGGACTCCTTCACCTCTCGTTAAAGGCCAATTGTCTAAATAAGGATTCCGCTGAATACCCCCGTAGCGGCGACTCGGCAGAGCGCCGCCAACTTCCCGGTTTCGGGCAAAGAATGCGGCGCTCTGCCGAGACGCCGCTACGCCAGTAAGGTGTTGAAATCGTTTCTCCATCGCTGCCGTGGGATGAGAAACAATCGGGTCACGCCGGATGCTTCCAAAAATCGTCCATTTGCGCGTTTTTGCATTTCGCTTTCCCGCGTCATCCGCTAGGTTGGCGGTTATTCATGACGTTAGCGGAACAAGTACAACAGGCGGGAGTGGTGGGCGCCGGAGGTGGCGGATTTCCCACCCATGTCAAGCTGATGGCGAAGGCGGATACCGTCATCGCCAAT
>JADGRT010000027.1 GCA_017880715.1 Verrucomicrobiia bacterium
CCGGGCTGCTGCATGATGTGTATGATGAACGCCTCTCTTGAGGTGGAAGTTATGCTGAAATCGGCTGTTCGCTGATGTGTGGATTTCGGGGTTCATTTTTCCCCTCCCGCCAGCACCGTTTGAAAGTGCGGCGGCGGTTCCTCGCGCGCGACCACTTGTATTTCGAGCTTCTTAAAGCCCACCGCCTCCAGCCACCGATGCAGGTCGCTCTCGGCAAATCCCAGCCACTGGTCGCCGTGTAATTCGCGGGCCTGCTCGAACTGGTGCAGCCGCAGATCCAGGATCATGACCTGCCCCCCAGGTCGCAACATGCGGTAAGCCGAAGCCAGCGCGCGATCCGGATGCGCCGCATGATGCAACGCCTGGCTCAACACCACCAAATCCACACTGCCCGGATCGATCGGCGGATTCTCCAGGTCGCCCAGGCGAAATTCCAGGTTCTTGATGCCGTTCTTTTTGGCCTTGGCCGCGCCGAAAGCCACGATTTTTTCCGAGTTATCGACGGCAATCACTCGCTTCGCCCGCCGCGCCAACAGCTCGCTGAGCAAACCCTCGCCCGACCCCAAATCCGCTATCGTCAGCGGCGGCAGAATGCGCAACAATAAGTGGCCAAACGCCTGCCAGGAACGCCCCGGACCATAACTGCGATCAAACCGGCCGGCCACCTGGTTGAAATACACCTGGGCCTGATCCTGGCGCAACGTCAACACCCGCTTCACATTGACCCGATCCGCCTCATGCTCCGGCAATTCGGCCGCCCCGCTTACCGCGAGTTGGATGAACCCTCGCGCCGCCGCATCCGGCTGCTGGCTGATCCGGTAAAACGCCCGCTTCCCCTCGCGCCGCGATTGCAGCAGACCCGCATCCTGCAACAACCCCAGATGCGTCGAGATGCGCGACTGCCCCAGACGGGTGATGTCTTGCAGTTCCTGCACCGACAATTCCTCCCGCTCCAGCAGGGCCATCAGCCGCAGCCGGGTTGGATCAGCCAGCGCTCGCAGCGATTTCAAGGTCGTGGACATAAAATTCTTTTGATCCCCAGTTGACGCCGAAGGAAAAAGATATATCTTCTTATCTTGATACGTCAATACGTTGTTAAATTATTTGGATTATCAACATGAGCAAACGATTCATTTTCTCGTCGGAGTCGGTCGGCGAAGGGCATCCCGACAAGGTGTGCGATACCATTTCCGATGCCGTGCTGGATGCCTGCCTGGCCCAGGATAAACACAGCCGCGTCGCCTGCGAATGTTACGCCAAATCCAACATTGTCATCGTCGGCGGCGAAATCACCACTAAGGCCAAACTCGACTTCGTCGCCATCGCCCGCGAGGCCATCCGCGAGATTGGCTATGTCCATGACGACGATGTCTTTCATGCCGACAAGGTGTTCGTGATGAACATCGTGACCAAGCAATCGCCCGACATCTCCCAGGGTGTCGATGCGCGCGCCGCCAAGGGCAAGAAGAAGGCCGAGCAAGGCGCTGGCGACCAGGGTTTGATGTTCGGTTATGCCTGCGATGAAACCGAGGAGTTGATGCCCGCCCCGATCATGTTTGCCCACCGGCTGGGCCGCGAACTGACCCGCATCCGCAAGGCGGGCGGCGCCAAATGGCTTCGTCCCGACGCCAAGAGCCAGGTTTCCGTGGAATACGTGGACGGCAAACCAACCCGCGTGACCAACGTGGTTGTCTCGACCCAGCACGCCGCCGACGTCGATCACGAGGAGATCGAACGCTTCATCATCAAGCACGTCATCAAGAAGGTGATTCCGGCCACAATGCTGAACGAGGACACGCTTTTCCTGATCAATCCCACGGGCCGTTTCGTCGTGGGCGGCCCTCAGGGCGACACCGGTTTGACCGGCCGCAAGATCATTGTGGACAGCTATGGCGGCATGGGACGCCATGGCGGCGGTGCGTTCTCCGGCAAAGATCCATCCAAAGTGGATCGCAGCGCCGCCTACATGGGTCGTTATGTGGCGAAGAACATTGTGGCCGCCGGCCTGGCCAAGCGGTGCGAAATCCAGTTCGCCTACGCGATTGGTTATCCCGATCCCGTGTCGGTGGCGGTGGACACTTTTGGGACTGGCGTTGTCAGCGACGAGCGGATTACCGATGCCGTTGGCCAGGTTTTCAGCTTCAAGCCGGCCGACATCATCAAGCAGCTTAACCTGCTGCGTCCTATTTATTCGAAGACGACCAACTACGGTCATTTCGGCAAGAACGATCCCGATCTGACCTGGGAAAAGACGGATAAAGTCAAGGCGCTGAAAAAGGCGGTTAAGTGAGAGGTTCAAGGGGGAAGGTTTCAGGTTTCAGGAATCCTTGATAACTTGAGCCTTCGCCTGGCGCATCATGGCGCATCAATCCTTTGAAGATATCCGCGATGCTCCAGGGTCTCATCCGCGCCCGCAACCGCACCTCCTTAAACCTGAAACCTGAAACCTTAAACCTAGACTTATGGCCAAACCGAAGAATTTCACTGCAACCAAGCACGACTCCCAAGTCCGCGACCTTTCCCTCGCCGAGTGGGGCCGCAAAACCATCCAGGTCTCCGAGCACGAAATGCCCGGCCTAATGGCCATCCGCGCCAAATACGGCCCGCAAAAACCGCTCCAGGGCGTCCGCATCACCGGCTCGCTCCACATGACCATCGAAACGGCCATCCTGATCGAGACCCTCGTCGAACTGGGCGCCTCCGTGCGCTGGGCGAGCTGCAACATCTTTTCCACCCAGGACCACGCCGCCGCCGCCATTGCCAAGACCGGCCTCAGCGTCTTCGCCTGGAAGGGCGAAACGCTCGAGGAATACTGGGATTGCACCCTCGAAGCCCTCACGCATCCGGGCCTGAAAGGGCCTCAACTCATCGTTGACGACGGCGGCGACGCCACCCTGCTCATCCACAAGGGCTACCAGCTTGAAGAAGGCGACAAGTGGGTTAACACACCCAGTGGCAGCCACGAGGAACAGGTCATCAAGAATCTCCTTAAGCGCGTGCTGAAGGAACGCCCCGGCTTCTGGCATGCCGTGGTGAAAGACTGGAAAGGGGTCTCCGAGGAAACCACCACCGGCGTTCATCGGCTCTATCAGATGTTGGAGGCCGGCAAGTTGCTGGTGCCCGCCATCAACGTCAATGACTCCGTCACCAAGTCCAAGTTCGACAACCTCTACGGCTGCCGGGAATCGCTCGCCGATGGCATCAAGCGCGCCACCGACGTCATGGTCGCCGGCAAGGTCGCCGTGGTTTGCGGTTACGGCGACGTCGGCAAAGGCAGCGCCCACTCCCTGCGCGGCTTCGGCGCCCGCGTGATCGTGACCGAGATCGATCCCATCAATGCCCTCCAGGCCGCGATGGAAGGTTTCGAAGTGACGACCGTCGAGGATACCCTGGGCGAAGGCGACATCTATGTCACCTGCACGGGCAACCGCGACATCATCACGCTAGAACACATGGGGAAGATGAAAGACCAGGCGATCGTCTGCAACATCGGCCACTTCGATAACGAAATTCAGGTGGACCGCCTCAACACCGCCAAAGGCGCGAAGCGTCTCAACATTAAGCCACAGGTGGATAAATACACCTTTGCTGACGGCCATTGCATTTACCTGCTGGCGGAAGGCCGGCTGGTGAATCTCGGTTGCGCTACCGGGCATCCGAGCTTCGTCATGTCGAACTCCTTCACCAACCAGTGCCTGGCCCAGATCGACCTCTGGAAAAAGCGCGACACGAACAAAATCGGTGTCTATCGCCTGCCCAAGGAACTCGACGAGGAGGTCGCCCGTTTGCACCTCGAGAAAATCGGCGTCAAACTGACCAAGCTCACCAAGCAGCAGGCCCATTACATCGGCGTGCCCGTAACCGGCCCCTACAAAGCCGAGCACTACCGGTATTGACTCCGATCAGAAGCTGGAGATCGGCTCTAGATCCCTCTAAACCGCCACTGACTGAGTTCAAAATCAGGTTTTTGAGCGCCTAAACCCGCTATTAGCCAGAGCGGACTTCACGCCTCGAGCGTGAAAATGACGCAAACACCCTTTTACCCGGCATGCGTGAAATTCACGCCTTACAAAATCGGTTTTTCAAGCCACGTTGTTTATTATTGTATTGCAATATGTTACAACGATTAGGGTCAGTTTTGCTCCAGCACATTTGGATTTTTAAGATGGCATGAAAAGTTGGAATGCCAATTGCGAATGGCATGGTATGCACGATGCTAAATTTTTCTGACAAAAAATTTGACAGGGGAAGTGCATGGATTAGAGTTCGCACACCAACGACCCAAAAAATTAGTTTTTATGAACAAAGTGTTAAAGAATCACAAAGTCGGGGCTTTCACGCTCATTGAGCTGTTAGTCGTTATCGCCATCATCGCTATTCTGGCCGGTATGCTTTTGCCGGCTTTGGCCAACGCGAAAGCCAAGGCTCAGCGTATCGCTTGCACCAACAACCTGAAGCAGATCGGGTTGTCGTTCCGTATTTTTGCCACGGATAACACGGATTCGTTCCCGATGAATATATCGACTAACCAGGGTGGTTCCAGTGAATATGTGGGTATGGCAACGGCCCCGCTTTATACTTTTTATACGTTCCTCTGCATGTCCAATGAACTGGGCACTCCTAAAATCATCGTCTGTCCGTCCGATAGTGATCGTAAAGACATGTCGAACTTCGTTGGCGTGCTCAAGAACACGGTCCAAAACGGTGGTGGAAATCATTCCGTAAGTTTCTTTGTTGGTATTGATGCCGTGGAAACCGAGCCGCAAATGATGCTGGCTGGCGATCGCAACATCACGAATACCGTCCTGCTCAATGCCGATGGCAAGTATGGTCAAATTGCGTATTTCCAGACGGGTACCGTTGGCTCAATCTACGGCCCCAACAATACCGGCGCCGGCTGGAGTTCCAAGATTCACAAGGCCAACGGCAACAGCGTGATGGGTGATGGCAGCGTACTGCAGTCTTCCGCCTCCCGTCTGAAAGACGCGCTCAGCAATTCCCAGAACTCCTCCAACCGGATGACTTTCCCGAATGAGCCTGGCAAGAACATGTAATTGCCCATTTTTTTAGCAGCAAGGCGCCCTTCGGGGCGCCTTTTTTGTTTTCAAACCATCGCCACCCGCTCGATCAGTCGGCGCAAACGTGTCTGCGGCCGAAATCGCACGAATTTGAAGAGCTTTTCCACGTTGGGTTTGCGACGCAACATATCCTCAAAACCCGGAGCGTAAGCCTCGTGGTAAGGCACCCACTCGATGGCCGAAGATGAACCCACAATTTCCTTAACCAACTTGGCCAGGTCATAGATGCTGACTTCCTCGGTGCTGCCCACGTTGAACACCTGTCCCCGCGCCTCCGAACATCGCGGCAGCCGAACCAGAGCCTCGACGGTGTCGAGCACATCGCAAAAACAGCGCGTTTGCGTGCCATCGCCGTACACTCTCAAACTCCCGCCTGCCTTGGCCGCTGCCACAAATCTCGGTAATACCATGCCATACTGACCGGTTTGGCGCGGCCCGACGGTATTGAAGAGCCTGGCAACGATCACCGGCAAGCCCCGCTCGCGCGCATACGCCATCGCTAAAAATTCGTCCATTAGTTTGGAACACGCATAGCTCCACCGTCCCAAATGTGGCGGACCGATCAACAGATCGTCGTCCTCCCGAAAGGCATCTTTCTGGCTTTTGCCATAAACCTCCGAGGTGGAAGTCAGCAATAATGGCGTCCGCGAACGGCTCACGGCTTCCAAAACCACTTCGGTTTCTCGCAAATTGGTCTGGATCGTGCGAATGGGTGATTTGACGACCAGTTCAACCCCCACCGCCGCCGCCAGGTGAAACACCACTTCGGCGCCAGCCACCAAATCGGCCAAGTCCAAACAGTCCGAAACCCGGCCGCGGCGCACCTGGAGATTCGGATGGGCACTCACGGCCTGCAGATTCTCCACCCGCCCCGTCGAGAGATCATCGATCACCGTCACCCGTCTGCCCTCGGCCAACAAACGCTCGACTAGGTGCGAACCAATAAACCCGGCCCCCCCCGTGACAATCACATGCGGCAGGTCAGTCATAAGACGCTCCGGTGAATTCGTGGAGTTCTGGGTGGCGCGCCAACCTTCGTGTTAGCAGGGTCGTTGGATGGCTCCCCAGCGGATAAGAATGTCCGCGCTGCTGCCCGCCTTCCGAAGATACGCTCGCCGATGGGACCGCCGCCCCGGTCATCAGCGCCCTGGCCACGGCCTCGCTCAAAAGCTGGCGATAGCCAGGCTCGGCAATGCGTCGGGCTTCGCGAGGATTCGACAGAAAGCCTCCCTCCACTAACACCCCTGGACGGTTCTGTCCACGCAAAACTCTTATGAACCTGGCCCGACGAACGGTACGATCCGAAGTATGGGTGGCGTCCACCAACGCCCGCTGGATCTGCAAGGCCAGACACAGGTTTTGTTCGTCGAACATGTTGTTGGGATAGTTTTGTTCCGGATGGTCCTCATAGTTCCGGTTGATGCTGGAAGGCAGGCCGACGGGCGTCAGACAGTAGGTTTCAAGTCCGGAAGGTTCCGCCATCGGCGCCGAGTTGAAGTGCAGGCTGATAAAAAGATCGGCCTGACACCGTTCCGCAAACGCCACCCGGTTGGAAAGCGCCAGGTCCACATCGTTGGTCCTGGTCAGCCGCACCGTCCAACCATTGGTGCTCAGCAGCTTGCGCAGCCGCAATGCCCAATCCAAAGTGAATTCCTTCTCCCAACGATGATTAAACACATTCTGCGCGCCGGGATCCTTGCCACCATGGCCGGGATCCAAAACAATGACCGCATTGGTTTTTAGCGCAAAACTCCTGCCCGCAAGCAATGGCTGCACGTTTTTTTCCAGGTCCAAGTTGTGAATCACCAGTTGGCCGCGAACCCATCGCGGGCTAAAACCCAGCCAAAAACCCAATCCATTCCAGTAGGCGATCCGATTCCCGGGGACCAATAACAGATTACTTTGGGCATTTTGCGCCTGAAAACCCGTCTGCCCTCCAACCAACGGTTTGGCTGCCAAGCGCATCCCCTGCATTTGACACCATCGTTCGAAAGCAATCCACGTCTCCGGCGCCCGGTTGGCAACGGCCGGAGGTGGCGCTGGCACGGGCGCTGGCACGGGCGCTGGCACGGGCGCCGGCGCCTCCAGCACCTCCGGTTTGGCAAGGGGCGCGGACGTCACCGGCGGCGATGCCGGCTGGGTGACAGGCGTTACCTTGGGGAGAGGCTTGGATGGGGTGGAACAGCCGGTAATTCCCAGTAAAATCGCCATCAGCACTTCGATTCGCACTAGGTTCAACACAGCCCGATTGTGCAAAAGTTTCGCTCCGACACAAGCCCGATCATCCACCAAATGAAGGCAAGGAGCGCGGACATTCTGGTTCGCCGGTGGGACGTTTGATCGACGCACGTTTCGGAGGGCGGAGCTCCGTGACGCCCTGACTTGCCGGGCGCTTTTTTCGCCCAGGACGCAGCGCGAACCTGCCACGATTCGCCTTGTCATTGGCGAAGAAATCGTTATCATGGTGGGCAATGCCAAGCCGATGCAGGTCGGGGCGAATAAATCTGAACCGCCTGCAAGTTCAGTGCGTCTAACAACCGGAAACGTGCATGACGATACCTGACAGCGAGACAATTGAAATCCTGGACGGTTCCGCCGAAGAAGGCGAAACGACATCGCCCCGACCGGCCGCTAAAACGCTGCCCGAGGTTCTGCCCATCCTCGGGCTGGCGGATATTGTTATTTTCCCAGGAATGACCGTGCCTTTGCTGGTCGAATCGGCCCAAAGCATCCGATTAATCGATGACGTGGTGGCCGGCGACCGCCTCCTGGGGTTGGTGTTGCAGCGCCACCAGGAAGTGGAGAATCCCCTGCCGGCCGACCTGTGGTTGCAGGGCTGCGCGGCTCGGGTGCTTCGCATGCTCAAGTTCCCGGACAACACGGTTCGCGTATTGGTCGAGGGTTTGCGCCGAATCCGAATCAAGGAATACAAAACCGAAACCCCCTATTTGCGCGCCCAAGTCGAAGTTCTTAACGATCAGATCGAGGCGTCCATAGAACTGGAGGCGCTGGCGCGCAACGCGCACCAACTCTTCGGTCAAATCCTTGAGTTATCCCCCACCCTCTCGGATCAGATCAAGCTGGCCACCGTCCGAACGGGAGAACCGGGCAAGCTGACCGATCTGATAGCGGCCAATCTCAATTTGAATCTGGAGGAGCGCCAACATCTGCTGGAGATCATTGACATCAAGGATCGACTCACCCGGCTCATGCCTTTGCTCAATCGGGAGCTGGAAGTCCTTAATCTCGGTTCCAAAATTCAAAAGGAAGTCGCCTCCTCGATGTCCAAAAACCAGCGCGACTTTTTCCTCCGGGAGCAATTGCGCGCCATTCAACGCGAATTGGGCGAAGGCGATTCCAACACGGGCGAACTTCATGGCCTGCGAGAGCAAATCGAGGCGAACCGGCTGCCCGCCGAGGCCAAAAAAGTAGCCCTCAAGGAATTGGATCGGCTCCAGCAAATCCCGACTAACGCGGCGGAATACACGGTAACGCACAATTATCTCGACTGGCTGATCAACTTGCCCTGGGACAAATCCACGGAAGACAAGCTCGACCTGGACACCGCCGCCCGCATTCTCAACGAGCAGCACTACGGCCTCGAAAAGGTCAAGGATCGTTTATTGGAGTTCATCGCCGTCATCAAGCTCAACCAAAAACTGAAAGGTCCCATTCTTTGCCTGGTGGGTCCTCCGGGCGTGGGCAAAACCTCGCTGGGCAAAAGCGTGGCCGATACGCTGGGCCGCAAATTCGTGCGCATCTCCTTGGGCGGCATGCGGGATGAAGCCGAAATTCGGGGACACCGCCGCACCTACGTCGGCGCCCTGCCCGGCCGCATCATCCAAGGCCTGCGCCGCGCCGAGAGCAACAACCCGGTCATTCTGCTCGACGAATTGGACAAGGTGGGCTCGGATTTCCGCGGCGACCCCGCCTCCGCCTTGCTGGAAGTGCTCGATCCCCAGCAAAACCACACGTTTACCGATCATTACCTGGACCTGCCCTTCGATTTGTCGCGCGTGCTCTTTATCACCACCGCCAATTGGCTCGAACCCATCCATATTGCCTTGCGCGACCGGTTGGAGGTGATTGAACTTCCCAGCTACACCCCCAGCGAAAAACTCCACATCGCCAAACGCTATCTGATTCCCCGCCAGATCGGAGAACATGGCCTGCCCCCCCACCAGCTTCGCGTCCCCGACGCCACCATCCGCCACCTGATTCAGGATTACACCCGTGAAGCCGGGGTGCGACAACTGGAACGCGA
The DNA here is from genome assembly GCA_017880715.1 of Verrucomicrobiia bacterium. Lineage (GTDB taxonomy): Bacteria > Verrucomicrobiota > Verrucomicrobiia > Limisphaerales > UBA1319 > JADGRT01. Next base: position 9,343 of record JADGRT010000027.1, read on the forward strand.
GGTGGCCGGCCTGGTCCGAAAAGCGGTTCGCAAACTGACGGGGCACGGCGCCTTATCGAAAAACACTTGGGTGGTTAATCCAAAAGTCCTGGCTGAATTCATGGGACCGCCTAAGTTCCTGGCGGAAAGCGCCGAAGCCATCACCGAATGCGGCATTGCCATCGGACTGGCCTGGACACCGGTCGGGGGTGATATTTTGTTTATCGAAGCCACCCGCATGCCGGGCAAAGGCAACCTGATTCTGACCGGCTCGCTGGGCGATGTGATGAAAGAAAGCGCCCACGCCGCCCTGAGCTATCTGCGCAGCCAGGCGCCGAACTTGGGCATCGATTTGAGCGATTACGACAAGCACGACCTGCACATCCACGTCCCCGCCGGCGCAACGCCCAAAGAGGGCCCCAGCGCCGGCGTGACCATCGTGGTGGCCCTAGCCTCCTTGCTGTCAGGCCGGCGGGTGCGATCGGACTTTGCCATGACGGGCGAAATCAGCCTCCGCGGCCGCGTCCTGCCCGTCGGCGGCATCAAAGAAAAGGTGCTGGCGGCCTCGCGCTCACGCATCAAACAGCTCATCCTGCCCGAACAAAACCGCAAAGATCTCGCCGACGTGCCGGAGGAGGTGCGCGCCCGCATGAAAGTCCATTTCGTGCGGCATATTGCCGAAGCCATCGAATTGGCGCTGCGACCGGCGGCAAACAGAAAAACCGAAAGCAAAAAGCAGAAAGTAGAAATCAGAAGCCAGCGGCTGAAGCCATAGCTCATAGCCCTTAGCCTTCCTTGAAACTTGAAACTTAAATCTTGTCTTCCCATGCCCAGACCCACAACCCTGCTGTCACTGACGCTTTTCGTTGGGTGCCTCGCCCTCGATGCGCGCCTGAACGCCGCCGATCTTACTCCGGCCCAGATCGACGGACGGGGCCTGGCGACTGAGCTGCTCGCCCAAAAGCCGGTCGAAAACTTCGATGCCATGGCCGTCTTCAAAAAGACCGACCACGCCGGTGCGCGATCCGAAATCCAGGTTCGTTTGCAGGTGATGGTTAGCGCTGGTTCATGGCGCAGCGTATATACCGCCTTCGATCCCCAACACACAGCCGTCGAGCAGTTCACCGTTTTGCATTCCGATCAGGAGCCCAACCAGTACCGGCGAACTATTATCCTCGGCAACCAGGGTCAATTGGCCGAACCCGTCGCGGTCCCGCCTGAACAAGTCTTGACTACGCCCTTTGCCGGCTCGGATTTCCTGCTCGGCGACCTGGGACTGGAATTCTTCCATTGGCCGGAACAACGTTTGATTAAAAAGCAGATGCGCCTGGGCCGCTCCTGCCGGGTGTTGGAAAGCCAAAACCCCCGGCCCACGCCCGCCACCTACCTGAGAGTTTTATCCTGGATCGATCTCGAATCCGGCGGTCTGGTCCGCGCCGAAGCCTATGACCTCGAAAACAAACTGGCCAAGGAGTTCACCGTCCAGAGTTTTAGCAAGGTCAACGACCAGTGGCAGGTTAAAAAGATGGAGATCCGAAACCTCCCGTCCGACTCGCGCACGCTGCTGGTGATGAATTTCGATTAGACGGTTCCCATGCCGACACTTTGCAGGGTCTGGAACAATTTGCCCTCCGTCTTAATGCTGGGCGCAATGATAATCTCGGTTTCTTGAAACCGCCGCAGATCGGCGGCACCCACGTTGCCCATGCATGTTTTGATGGCGCCGACCAGGTTTTGCGAACCATCATCCACGGTGGCCGGACCGTACAGAATCTGTTTCAGCGAACCGCTGACCCCGACCTTAATGCGGGTGCCGCGCGGCAGGTTGGCATGGGGGGTGGCCATGCCCCAGTGGTTCCCCTGGCCCGGAGCTTCTTTGGCGCGGGCAAAGGCGCTGCCGATCATCACCGCATCCGATCCGCAAGCCAGCGCCTTGCAGACATCCCCGCCCTTGCTCATGCCGCCGTCGGTAATAATCGGAACGTACCGGCCGGATTTCTTGTAATAGGCGTCGCGCGCCGCCGCGCAATCGACCGTCGCGGTGACCTGCGGCACGCCCAACCCCAAAACCCCGCGACTGGTGCAGGCCGCGCCCGGTCCCACGCCAATGAGCACCCCCGCCACGCCGCATTCCATAAGCTGGAACGTCACATTGTAGGTGACGGCATTGCCTATGATCACCGGGATCTTCATCCGTTTGACAAAGCCGGCCAGATCAAGACACTCGTATTCGGTCGAGATGTGTCGCACCGTGGACACCGTAGATTGGATGACATAGAGGTCGGCTCCAGCTTCCTGGGCGATCGCGCCAAAATGCTCCGCGCGTTGGGGCGTCGAGCTGACCGCCGCCTTGACTCCCGCCTGCTTCAATTCCTGGACGCGACGCGCGATGAGTTCTTCCTTGATGGGCTCGGTGTAAATTTTCTGAATGATAGCCGTCACCTCGTCCTTGCCCGCCTTCACCACTTTGCTCAGGACTTCCGCCGGATTCTCGTAGCGCGTCTGGACGCCTTCGAGATTGATAACGCCCAGGCCGCCCAATTTGCCCATCTCGACGCAGAAGCGCACATCGGTCACCCCGTCCATGGCGCTGGCCAGGATGGGAATCTGCAGCTCGATGTTGTTGCCATCCCGGTGCGGAATGACAAACCGGATATCGACCTCATTGGGGTTGAGGGTGACGTCGCCAGGCACCAGGGCGATTTCGTCGAACCCGTACGTCACCCGGGCTTTTCGGTTGCGTCCAATCCACATGCCCATATTTCAATTCTCAGTTTAAGGTTGCTGCTCAAGGAGCCACGGAGACGCGCCCCGTCGGGCTCAAAAAAATCAAAACTGAATGCTCTCGTTCGTCACCCCGCACTGGGGACAACGCGAACGGTCCGCATCCGGATCATCGGTATAAACAAACGCGCATTTTCGACAACGAAAAATGCGATCCTCACTCGGGGTCGGTTCGAATCGCTTCCGGACCATCTCGGAATATAGGGCAACCGCTGAAAGCCCCACAAGTAAAACCACCACGTACAAAAAAATGAGAAAATCGGTGGTCATGGCCGCGCCCTCCCCGGCGGCAGGTTCGTGGTGATCGCCTCCTGGGTCACCCATTGGAAAACCAGGCGTCCCCAGGTGTAGCTTTCGGGCCCGGCCGGCCCATCCAAAAGTGCCGCCGGTTCAGGCTCAAATCGTGCCGTTCGAGCCAGTTCCACCGCCGCCTCATCGGCGATTTTCAACCCGCAACCCGCCAGCAGGACCGGGGAAAATGTCCGACCATCCTCACCCACCATGACGTGCACCTCGCTGTGGGTGAGGATCTCAGAATAAGACCAGACCGGAAGCGCCAGTGAGGTCACCAGCGGCCGCGCTGCCAAGGCTCCTTCCACTCGCACCGTTGATTGCTTGGCCATCGGCGTGCTGGCCACCTTCAATTCGGCCAGGCGCGGCAGGGGTTTATCCGTTGCCAAGGATGGCAAGCCCATCTGAATTCGGCTGACCTCGCCGAACACGGCGCCCAGTTGGTCCACGCGCGGCGCCAACCATTGCGGCGGCTCCATCCAATCGACTAAACGATGCGCCACCCGCGGGTAATTCAACCAGACCGGCCCCGAAAAACTATGCTCTGAAACCAGCGCCAACAAGGTTGGATCCGCCGTCATCCATAACGCCGCCAGGGTTGGGTCCGCGGGCGTGCCAGCCAGCAATTGAAACGTGGTGGAGGATTTCGGCGCGCGCGCCGCAACGGGCCAGCGGCTGTCGAGCAGCCAGATGATTAATCCCTGCAGCAACACCAGCACCGCGATGGTCCATCCCGGCCGGCGCCTTAACCAAGATGCCGTTTCTGGAGCCCCCTCTTTCATGGCGTTGGCCGAGCCGGGGTCTGACCGGAAAACAACGCCGGCCTCGTCGCCCACAGGACCTTCCGAATCCCGCAATTGCGCGCCATCTGACTCAACTGAATCGACGGATCCACCTGCCCGGCGCGATCGGCCTCTATGATCAGACTCAAATCCGGCAGCTTCCGGACCGCCTCGTTCAACTGCCGGCCCAAATCAGCCGCTGCTATGATCTGATGGTTGAAGTAGTATTGGCCACGCCGATCAACGGCCACCACCAGCGTCGGCTGGTCGAGTCCCGGCAAATCCGCCCCGGCCACCTCCGGCAGGGCGATCTGGATGCCAGGAGTGAACACCAGCGTCGAGTTCAGAAGCAGAAATATCACCAACAGGAAGAGGACGCCCACCAGCGGCGCCGCATCTAACTGCCCCCGAAACAGCTTGGCGTTGCGGGGAAATTTCATGGGCTTTTGGCCGTCGGCGTTTCGGTCATAATGTTGAGGATTTCCGTGGCCGCCTTTTCCATCTCCAGCACGATTTGATTCACCCGGCTGACCAGGAAATTATATCCGGCATAACAGGGGATCGCCAATGCCAAGCCCATCGCCGTGCAAATCAATGCCTCCCAAACGCCCCCCGAAAGCAATAACGCATCGGCATACGGTCCTTCCTTTTGCATTAGCCTGAAGATTTCAATAAAGCCCAGCACGGTGCCTAAAAGTCCCATCAAAGGCGCAATCTGCGCAATGGTCGCCAGCACATTGAGCTTCTCCTCCAGCCGGGGCACCTCCATCAACCCAGCCTCTTCCAAGGCCTCGCGCACCCCTTCCCGTCCGCGCTCGCGATTCAGGATCGCCGTCTTGACCAGCCGGGGCACCGGTCCCGGGGTGGCGTCACAAATGGACAGGGCTTCGACAATGTTCTTGCGGCGAATCACATTGCGCACCCCCGTCAGAAACTCGGCCGCGTTGATCTGCGCCGTGTGGTAATGAAGAAACCGCTCGATGAAAACGTAGATGGCCACCGCGCTGGCCACCAAAAGCAGAAACATCATCGGACCACCGTGCTTCAGCAAAATCGGCAACATGCATCTTTTATAGGCCAAGACACCCCCGACGGCAAGAGTGGTATGATTCCCTTGCATCTTTTAAGGGAATGGGTAAAAGAGGAGCGCCATGAGTGAGCAGCGATCAGCCAACTCTGACCGATCCGGCGGATCCGCCCGATCCGCCCCATGAGCCGGGGAAAAAACTCCGAAAGGTCTTCGCCCGAGCGGCGGTTACCGCAATCTGCGCAGTTTCCAGGTGACCACGATCGTCTATGACGCCACGGTTTCATTCTGCGAACGCTTCCTGGACAAGCGCTCGCGTACGGTGGACCAGATGGTGCAGGCGGCGCGCAGCGGGCGCCAGAACATCGCCGAGGGCAGCCGGGCGTCGGCGACCTCGAGCCAGACCGAACTGCGGCTGGTGAATGTCGCCCGGGCCAGCCTCGACGAGCTGCTGCTCGACTACGAGGATTTCCTGCGCCAGCGCCGGCTGACGCAATGGGGAAAGGACGATCCCCAGGCTCGGACGGTGCGGGAGGTGGGGATGCAGCATCGGACCGATCCGCCAGCTCGGACTGATGGGGCAGCCTACGCCCCTTGGCTT
>JADGRT010000287.1 GCA_017880715.1 Verrucomicrobiia bacterium
CCGTTAATGACCCGCCCGGCCTGGGCCGCATAGCGTTTCAGGAAGGCGGTTGCCAGCGGCAGGATATCCTCCCGGCGCTCCCGCAAGGGCGGCAGGTTCAGCAGAATGCGATTGATGCGGTAGAACAAATCCTCGCGCAGCTTGCCCTCGCGAATGGCATCTTCGACGATCCGATTGGTGGTGGCGATAATGCGGCAATCGGCCTTGAAACTGGTGCGGCCGCCGACGGGCCGGTATTCCTTCTCCTCCAGGACGCGCAGCAGTTTGCTCTGCGTGTCGGCGGGCATTTCGGAAAGCTCATCCAGCAGCAGCGTGCCGCCTTCGGCCTGCCGGAAGAGCCCATCGCGGTCGGCCTGTGCGCCCGTGTAAGCGCCTTTCATCGAGCCGAACAGCTCGCTCTCGATCAGCTCGCGGGGCAGCGCCGCGCAGTTGATCTTGATGAAGGGCCCCTTGGATCTCGGGCTCAACGCGTGAAGCAGATCGGCCACCACTTCCTTGCCCGTGCCGCTCTCCCCGGTTATGAGCACCGATACATCGCTGGGCGCCACGCGCTCGACCGTCCGGAGCACCGCCTTCATGCTCGCGCTTTGGAAAATGGGCGACGCCCCGCTGCTCATCGTGGACAACGCCTGCCGCAACGAGCCGGCTTCCTCGGTCAACTGCTTGTGCTCCAGGGCGCGCTGCACCGACAGCAGCAGGCTCTTGTAGTCCAGCGGCTTTTTTTGAAAGTGGTAAGCCCCGCGCTTGGTCGCCTCGACCGCCATGTCCAGGGAGGCAAAGCCGGTCAGCACAATCACCTCGGTTTCCGGCCACTGCTTCTTCAATCGGGGCAGGAGCTCCAGTCCATCCGCATCCGGCAGCTTCAAATCCAGCAGCACCAGATCCGGCGGCGGGGCGTCGAACCATTGCTTAACCGTGGCGGCGTCGCTTGCCTCCCGCACCTCAAAACCGTCCTCGACCAGCAGCGTAACCAGCAACTGCCGGACCTCAGCCTCGTCGTCCACGACCAGAATGCTTTTTTTCATAATCGCTTGTTCAAGGCAGTGCCGCCTCGGGAAACAGCTCGCGAATAACCTTCCGCACTCGCTGCGCTTCCTCCGGCCGCACCAACCGCCGCGCAATCCGCCGCTCCACGCCATCCAGAAGCTCCAGCCAGTCATCCAGCGGCGGGTTCTTCACCAGTTCCCAATCGTCGAAGCGCCGCTCCCGGGCATAAAACTTCCACCGGTCCCCCACGTGATGGGCGTACACCTGCACCTTAACACCGTCGGCTGTCTGCCGTTTCCAACTGATTTCCGCTTTGGCCATATTAATGCGGTAAATCCACGCCCACTACCGCCATGGCCGCAATGCCTTCTTCGCGCCCGATGAACCCCAAATGCTCGTTCGTGGTCGCCTTGATCCCCACCGTGCTTGGATGAATGCCCAAGGCCGCGGCAATCCGCTGTTTCATTACCGGCACGTGCGGCAGGATTTTCGGCTGTTGCGCGATCAGCGTCGAGTCCACGTTGATGATCTTGCCATCGTGAAACGCCACCTGGCGAGCGGCCTCCTGCAGAAACACTTTGCTGGGCGCGTTAAGCCAGCGCGGATCGGTGTTCGGGAAAAAATGCCCCAGGTCCCCTTCCCCCAAGGCGCCAAAAATGGCGTCGCAAATCGCATGCAACAGCACGTCCGCATCCGAATGACCTTCCAGTCCCTTCGCGTGCGGAATGTCCACCCCGCCCAGGAACAGCTTCCGGCCAACTACCAACCGATGCACATCGTAACCTATGCCCACATGAACCATAACCCGCATATTAACACGGCCCCCTTTTTATGGCCACTCAAATCATGGACCGTGAAACGTGAAACGTGAAACGTGAAGGTACGCGCTCCGGGTTCTTTGCATGCAAGGGATCATGCGGCAACGCCCTGGGCGACCGCCGTCCGCCGCTCGGCCCGCAGCCTAAGACAGGCAGCTTTTTCTGCCAACGGCAAATGCGGGCCCCTGGCCCTCTCCTTATGGAAGCGCGAAAACCCTCCTTTTGCGGTGTTTAAAAAAATGATCCGATCGGATCAAAAAAATGAAGAAGCCCTTCAACCGGTGACGGTCCCGCGTCCCGTCTCCCGATGCCAGCCACTGGCATCACCCGTCGAAAAAACGACACTTGCATTTGGACCGTTGTTGTGAAGAATTTTCGCGGCTTATTTAATTATGGCACACGTCAAATTATTCATTCCGGGTCCGATCGAGGTCAGCGAAAAAACCCTGCAGGCTTTCCGGTCGCCCATGATCGGCCACCGCGGCCAGGGCTTCAAAGACCTTTACGCTCGATTGCAGCCTAAATTACAGGCGCTGTTTTACACCCAACAACTCGTTTACCTGAGCACTTCCTCCGCCTGGGGCGTGATGGAAGGGGCCATCCGCAATTTGGTGGCTAAAAAGGCGCTCTGTTGCATGAACGGCGCCTTCTCGGACAAATGGCTCGATGTCGCCCAACGTTGCGGCAAAGCCGCCGAGGGTTTGAAGGTCGAGTGGGGCCAGCCAATCCGGGCCGAGGCCATCGATGCCAAGCTGGCCACCGGCCAGTTTGATGCCCTGACCCTGATCCACAACGAAACGTCCACCGGCGTGATGAGCTCGCTCGTTGAAATTGCCGCGCTCAAGAAGAAATACCCGGACGTCATGTTTATCGTGGACTCGGTCAGCTCGTTCAGCGCCCTCAAACTGCCGCTCGATGAGCTGGGCCTGGATGTCCTGCTCACCGGCTCGCAAAAGGCCTTGGCCATGCCGCCGGGGCTCGCCCTGTTTGCCTGCTCGCCCGCCGCGTTGGCCAAGGCGGCCACCGTGCCTGGACGCGGGTACTATTTCGATTTCCTGGAATTCCAGAAAAACGCCGAGGGCAACATGACGCCCAGCACGCCGAGCATCGGGCACATCTTTGCCCTCGAATCCAAACTCGAGGACATCTTCAACGAAGGCCTGGAAGCGCGTTATGCGCGGCATCGGAAACTGGCGCAAATGACGCGCGACTGGGCGTTGGGCCAGGGCTTTACTTTGTTCCCGGAAAAAGGCTCGGAGTCCGTGACGCTGGCCTGTGTGAATAATGGCGCCAAACCGGGCAGCCGCGTGATCGACGCCGAAAAACTGGTCAGCCTGGTCAAGAAACAAGGTTTCCTGATCAACGGCGGCTACGGCAAGATCAAGGGCACCACCTTCCGCGTCTCGAACATGGGCGACGAAACCGAGGCCACGATGAAGGAACTCTTCGCCGTCATGGATGCCGCGCTGAAGCAGTTGTAAATCTCAGGCGGCGGATGACATCTCAATTCTTTTTAGCGACCTGCCGCAAAACTATAACCAGAAATCTGGTCGTGTGGCTCGTATGCGCGGGTACCAGCGCGGTCGTTATGGGGCAAGCGGCGCGCGAACCCAAGATGACCTGGCTGGATAACGGCGTGGTGCGCGTCGGCATGGACTTGAACTTGGGCGGCGCGGTGACCCATATCTCCACCAGGAATCATCCCGGCAATATCATCAACAGCTTCGACCTGGGCCGCCAAATCCAGATGTCTCACTACTCGGGTCCCAATCCGTTCACGGTTGGCGATAAAAAACCCGCCCCGGCCTGGGCGGGACTTGGCTGGAATCCAATCCAAACGGGTGATTGCTACAACAATCCTTCCGTCGTGGTGGACCATCGCAACGACGGCCAATCCATCTTCATCCAGTGCATTCCCATGCAATGGCCGTTGAACAACGTCCCGGGCGATTGCCTCTTCGAAACCTGGACAACCCTCGACGGGCCCTGCATTTTCATGCGCTACCGCGTCACCAATAAACGCCAGGACACCACGCTGTATGCCGCGCGGGCGCAGGAATTGCCCGCTGTTTACACCATCTCCAAACTGTGGCGGCTCCTATCATACACGGGTGAAAAACCCTTTACTCAGGACGCGCTCACCCACGTTAAAAATGACTGGCACAAATCCTGGCCCTGGACGCAGTTCATTGGGACCGAACGATGGGCGGCGCTGGTCGGAGACGACGATTGGGGACTCGGCGTCTTCAAGGATGACGGCGCGGTCTTTCATGGCGGCATCCACGGCGATGGCCGGTCGGATGATCCCAAGCACGCTTCCACGGCTTACGTAGCCCCCATTCACTTCGAAACGCTGGACCCTAACATCGTTTACGAGCACCGGACGGTGTTCATGGCGGGCAAGCTGGACGAGATTCGCCAGCGATTCAATGCGATGGCGACCCGGACGCCGCCGGCCTGGCGCTTCAAGCAGGACCGCCAGCATTGGCACGTCCAGAATGGCAACGACGCAGGCTGGCCAATGAAGGATGGCTGGCGCGTCCAATTCGACGAACGGAAAGCCCGCCTGATCGGACCGACCTTGCCATGGCGCGCGCACGATGCACCCACGCTGGAATTGGAAGTGGCCTGCCAAGGCCGGAGCCCCACCGCCCGAATCTGCTGGTCGCGGCTTGACGACCCGAAGCTCGACCCAGCAAAGAGCCTCACCCTGGACCTCAATCCCGATGGCGCCTTTCACCGGTATCGCCTGGACCTATCGGCGTCACCCGAGTATCGCGGATTGATTCTCCAATTAGTGTTGGAACTCGCGGGACAAACCCGAGCCAGCGAGACGATCACCGTTCGCTCGCTCGTTTTATCCGCCCGCAAGGCCAATCGGGACG
>JADGRT010000288.1 GCA_017880715.1 Verrucomicrobiia bacterium
TTACGCGTGGAGCGCGGACATTCTTGTCCGCCTCGGCTCTCGGACACCTTGACGCTCCCTAACGCTTCACGCCCCACGGGCGGACAAGAATGTCCGCGCTCCGATCCCGATGGCTTCGTGCGTATTTATCTCCGCTTCGGCCTCGGCCACGTTTTTTACCGGTACGATGAATAGTCTAGATTTGCCGTGGAACGCCGGGTCAGGGGACCCGGCCTACATCAGGCCCATGAGGCCGGGTGCCCTCACCCGGCTCCTGACTTAAAAAACTTGCGGCCACTGCGCGGGGCTTTCTTTTTTATCCACATTCGATCACCGTATGGTGCTGTGCATAATGTCAGGGCGTCGCGGAGCTCCGCCCTCCGAAACGTCAACGCCTTCGGAGGGGTGTGTCGGAGGGGCGAGTTCCAGGAGCCCCCATCTTCTCTTCCCTCTCCTGCGATAGTGGCGCCGCCGCGCTCCAGAAAAAGCTGGGCGCACCCTTTTCTTCTCCCGCGAATGGGGCGCTTGACGCCGCCAACACTCGGAGTACGATCCTCCTTATGATCCTTGACGAACCCCAGATCTCCATCTCCCGCGCTGGCGGCAATAAGTAACCCTCCTAATCCATTAAAAAAACCATGAAACGGGTAACTCGCCGGAACTTCTTAAAAAAATCGGTGGTTGCCGGTTTAGCGCTGGGGCTGCCAAAACTCATCATCAGCGCCGGGCAGGCAGCCCAAGCGACCGGGCCTAATTCCCAAGTTCGGGTTGCCGTGGTGGGACTCGGCGGGATCGAGGTCGTGGGCGGAGTGGGCGGGCGCGGACGCCAGCTCATCAACCTGCTGCAAAAAGTTCCGGGCGCAAAGATTGTCGCACTATGCGATGTGGACCAGGCGATCCTGGATCATAGCGTGGAGCAGCTCAAGGCAGGGGGTGAAGCGGTGGCTGCCCACCTCGATTATCGCCGGGTGCTCGATGACCAGACCATCGACGCCGTGGTGTTGGCCACGCCCAACCACTGGCATGCGCTGGGAACCATCTGGGCGTGCCAGGCCGGCAAGGATGTTTATGTCGAGAAACCGTTCTCGTACAATATCTGGGAAGGCCGCCAAATGGTCGCCGCCGCCCGGAAGTACCACCGTCTGGTCCAGGTGGGCACCCAGCGCCGGTCAAGTGGCGTCTTGCCGCCAGCGTTCGAGTATTTGCGCCGCGGTCAAATCGGCCCCATTCGGTATGCCCATGCCCTGGTTTATCGCGCTCGGGACGGCATCGGCAAGGTCACCGCCCCAACGCCGGTACCGGCCACGGTGGACTATGATCTCTGGTGCGGCCCGGCTCCGAAGGCGCCCGTGATGCGCCGGCAATTGCACTACGACTGGCATTGGGTCTGGCCCACCGGCAATGGCGAGATCGGCAACAATGGCCTGCATGTCATTGACATTTGTCGCTGGGCTTTGGAACAAAACCAGCCGCCCCCGCGGGCGCTGAGCATCGGCGGACGGTTCGCCTTCAACGACAACGGAGAAACTCCCAACACGCAAATCGCCCTGCTGGATTACCACCCCGCGCCGATCATCTGCGAGATTCGCAATTACCGCCAGGGCACGGGCGCGGATGCCCTGGGCAAGTATCGGAACCATGACCGAGGCATTGTAATCGAGTGTGAAGGTGGCTATTTTGCCGGCGATTTCACCGGTGGCGCGGTGTTTGACAAGCAGGGCAAACAGATTAAAGATTTCCAGGACGGCCGCAAATCGGAGGAGGTGGAAACGGCCCATATGGCCAACTTCATCGCGGCGGTGCGCAGCCGAAAGGTAGCCGATCTGCACGCCGAAGCAGTCGAGGGGCACCTCTCGGCCGCCGGCTGCCACATGGCGAACATTTCCCACCGGCTCGGCAAACAGACTCCGCCCGAGGCGATCCAGGAGACGATCCGTGCCAACCCGGCTTTATCGGACGCGTTCGAACGTTGCCGCGAATACCTGCGGGAGAACGGGGTTGACCTGGGTGCGACGCCGCCGGTTCTTGGCCCCTGGGTGTCCTATGACGCCCGGCAAGAACGCTTTGTCGGTGAGTTTGCCGATCGCGCCAACGAGTTGTCTCGGCGCGCCTATCGCGCACCGTTCGTGGTGCCGCAGGTCACGTAGCGCCGCCGCTCAATACCACTTCAATAAGCGCACTTCGATTCCCGGCTCCGTCTCGAGCTGTTTTTTGAAACTGTTTAAATCCGATCCCGAACTATGGTAGGGATAAATGATCTTGGGACGGAATGCGCGCACGGCACTTACCGCTTGATCGACGGTCATGGTGTAAGGCTGGTTCATGCACAGAAACGCGGCGTCGATGTCCCGCAACGCCACCATCTCCGGCGTGGCCTCCGTGTCGCCGCTAATGTAAAGGCGCTTCCCTCCGAGAGTAAGCACATACCCGTTGCCTACGCCCTTCGGGTGGAAAGCCTTGGTGAGATTATAAGCCGGGACCGCCAGGACATTGACGCCCGCAACGGTGGCAGCGGCCCCGTTGGTTAGCGTGGAGGTCAGGCTCTGGAGATTCGCAGGCAAATCCTCGCTTACGATCGACGGCGCGAGGATTTTGGCGTTGGCTCCTTTGACCGCGGTGAGCGTGGCGGGATCCAGGTGATCGCGGTGCGCATGGGTCAGCAAAATCAGATCGGCACGCGGCAAACTCTGATACCTGGCAGCACCCCCCACGGGATCGACATAAATCGCTTTCCCTTTCCACTCTAATACCAGGGACGCATGGTTGATGGGATGAACGATGACATCGCCTTCCGTGGTTGCCAGCCGATCAACCGTTGGTTCGTTCTTGGCCAAAGGCAGCCCGCCAGCCGGCGTGGATGCGGTCTGAGCCTCCATCCGAACCGTTGGCAAAACCTCACCGACCCACACGACCAGGATGGCCAAAAGAGGGAAATAACGAGTTTTCATATGGAATCGATTAGCGATACAACGTCTAAACTTTATCGAAAACCACTCTCCATGCACGCAAAAAATCCGGCGCTGCCAGAAACCGGCTTCCCCGTGAAACTAAATTGCCGCGTTTTGCGTTTGACCCGGCCCGTCGAAGCTCGTTATGGTTAAATGACGTAGTAATTATTGAATTATATGTTTGCAACAATACGGCGGCATCAGAGCTGGTTATGGGGAATCATCATCACGGTGATTATCGTCTCCTTTGTCATCTTTTTCTCTCCCAACGTGAACTTGGGGGACTCGCGCTCGGCGAATTTCGGATCCATCAACGGCCGCTCCATTACCCGCGAGGAGTACACGAAGGTGTATTACGAAGCAATGCTGCGCTTCCTGTTCTCCTACGGCTCTTGGCCGGGTCAAGACGCCGCCAGCAAACAAATCGGATTCGATGTCGATCGCGAATCCCGAAACCGCCTGGTGCTGGTGCGCAAAATGCAGGATTTCGACATTCATGTCAGCGATGAAGCCGCGGCCCGGTGGATCGCCAGCGTGCCCTTTTTCCAGGACCGGCGCCAACGGGTGTTCCGGCCGGAAATCTATGACCGTTTTGTTAAGCAAATGGCCCAGGAAAAAGGCCTGCAGGAGCGCGATCTGGAACGATTCGCCCGAAATGAAGTCGGCATCCAGCAGCTTATCGCCCTGTTTGGCCTGCCCGGCAAACTGGTAACCCCACGCGAAGCCGAGACCCTCTACCGCCGCGAACACGAGGAACTGGCCACGGAAGTCGCCCTGTTCCCGGCCACCAACTTTCTGGCCTCCGTTACCGTCGGCGCCAACGAGCTGAACCCATTTTATAGCAACCGGTTTTCCGTCTATCGCATCCCCGACCGGGTGCAGGTTAGCTATGTCAAATTCGAGGCGACCAATTTCCTGGCCGAAGCCGAACAGGCCCTGGCCAAGGAAACCAACTTCAACCAGCGCGTGAATCAGGTTTACCTGGAACGTGGCACGAATTTCTGGACCGACAAAGACGGCAAGGTGCTTTCGGAAACGGCGGCGAAGGAGAAAATCGGCCGGGAAGCCCTGGACGGGTTGGCCTTGCAGACCGCCCACAAGAAAGCCGCCGAGTTTGCCAACGAGGTCTTGGCCATAACCCCGCAAAAGAGAGAAAACCTCGCCCAAGTTGCCGCAAAAAAAACGATGGTTGTCAAGGAAACCGAGCCGTTCAGCCAATATGAAGGCCCCAGCGATCTGAATGTGCTGGAGACCTTCATGCGCGCCGCCTTTGCGTTGTCCAGTGACGAACCCCTCGCCTCCCCCATCGCCGCCGAGGACGGTTTTTATGTCATGGCTTTCAAGCAAAGGATCCCGAGCCGCATCCCGCCGTTGGAATCCATTCGCGCGAAGGTTACCGAGGACTACCGATTGTTCCAGGCCACGCGGCTGGCGGAACAGACCGGCCGACAATTCAGCCTGTCCCTGTCCAACGGGCTGGCCCAGAAAAAAACCTTCTCGGCCATCTGCGCGGAAGCCAAAGTCAAAACCGTCACCCTGCCGAAGTTCTCGCGCAGCACCCGCTCGCTGCCCGAAGTTGATGACCAGATCGATCTGTCCCTGGTGAAAAGCCTGACGGACGATTTAGCCCCCGGCAATGCCAGCCAGTTCGTCCCCAATCGTTCGGGAGGTTTGGTGGTCTATCTGGCCTCGCGAACTCCGGTGGATAAAGCCAAAGTGCAGGCTGACCTGCCGGCTTTCC
>JADGRT010000289.1 GCA_017880715.1 Verrucomicrobiia bacterium
TTGCAGGCGGGCAAACACGTCTTCTGCGAGAAACCGCTCGCCCATAGCGTGGCCGAAGCGCGGGAAATCCAACAGATCGCCCGGCGATCCAAACTGGTGACGCAGGTCGGGACGCAAGGCGGTTCGACCCCCACCTTTAGGCGCAGCATGGAAGTCATCCAGGCAGGCATGCTCGGCACGATTCGCGAAGTGCATTGCTGGATCAACCGCGGATTTCCGCCCAGCGCACCCGTGGCGCAGGATGCCGATCCGATTCCCGAGGGCTTGAACTGGGATTTCTGGTGCGGCCCGTCGCCGCTCCTGCCGTTCAAGAACTACTACCTGGGCGGCTGCCTCGCCTGGGGGAGGTGGTTGGATTTCGGCGACGGCCACCTCGCTGACATGGGCGCGCACGCGATCAATCTGCCATGGCGGGCGTTGAAATTAGGAACGCCGCAACGCGTGTCGGTGGAAATTCCCGAGCCGCTCCTGGGCAGTTATCCGTCCGCCACAAGTTTTCGCTGGGATTTCGGCGCGAGAGGAAATCTGGCGCCGGTCTCGCTTTGGTGGCACGACGGCAAAATGGCGGGTCCGCCGGCGGAGTTGGGCAAGGACCTGCTTTCCAATTACGACAAAGTGCCGACCAACGGCGTGCTGTTCACCGGTGACAAGGGGCTGCTTTACTCCGACGCCTGGGGCGTGGGGGGCGTTGTCAAATTGAAGGGCGAGGAGGAATGCCGCGGCGTGCTCAACCACGAAGCCGCCAAGTCGATTCCCGTCACGCTGCCGCGCGCTCCCAAAAATAATAGCCACATGCAGGAATGGCTCGACGCCTGCAAAGGAGGCCCCCCGACATTCCAGGGCTTCGGCGAGAGCGCGGACATTGCCGAGGTGGCGATGACGGGCATTGTCGCCTTGCGCTTTGGCAAGCCGATCGAGTGGGACAGCGTGGCATTGAAGGCAAAAGGCGCACCCGAGGCTGACCGGTGGATTCACCTTGAGCCGCGCAAGAAGTGGCTGTAAACGCAGTTAGATTTGCAGCCTAACATTACGATGAATCCCATTTTCACCGGGCGCCTGGGTGTCGCGCCTGTAATCCCAGGAAGCGGTTCTGACTTGCGCGCGCGAGTGGGGCGTCAGGCAGGGCTGCACACGGTTCTTGGCGGGCTTCTCTGCTTGGCTATCCTGGTTGGCAGCGTTCAGGGCGCGCTGGCCGCAATCAGCCCGGCAGCCGCTCCCCCCAAGAGCTACGGAAAAATTGAGTTAATCCGCGATTCCTGGGGCATCCCGCACGTCTTTTCGACGACCGATGCCGGCGCCATGTACGGGCTCGGGTATGCGACTGGCGAAGAACGCGCCTTCCAGATGCACTACCAATTGCGGATCATTCAAGGCCGACTGGCCGAAGTCGTGGGCGAACGCCCGTCCGCGCGACGAGGTGAATCAGCGGTGGACAATGACCGCAAGATGCGCACGTTTGGATTCTATCGCGCGGCCCGGAACGTAGCCGAAAAACTCGATGCCGACACGTTGTCACAGCTCAACGCTTATTGCGAAGGGGTCAACGAATACATGGCCAGTCACCGCGACCAACTACATCCGCTGTTTGCCCGACTCGGCTTGAACCCGGAGCCATGGACACCGGCGGATTGCATTGTTAGTTGGTGGCATCTGGGCCAGTTTTTTGCGACCGATGGCACACGCGAACTGCTCCAGTACCGTAATCTGATGCAGTCCACGAACGGATCCGTTCCCGCCCTCGTTCGAGGTGGCCGTACGCTCACTCCCCCAAAACCATCGCCGGCGTGGTTTGACGATGATGCCGCCGTCGTAGTCCGGTCCGACGTTGCCGACGCCTGGCTTGAGCGGGTGCAGACCTTCCTGCGCGCGCATGGCCTGGAATCCTCTTCCAAGCCCAGCACCGGGGTGGAAGGACCCAAGTTCAGTCATGCCTGGGTTGTTGGGGGAAAGAAAACCACCACGGGTTCGGCGGTCCTGGTCAGCGATCCGCAGACTCCGATCCGGAATCCCTCCTTGTGGCAGGAATTCCATATTTGCGGCAAGAGTTTTAACGTCCGTGGCATCGGCGTGCCGGGGAGTCCGGCCCTACTCATCGGTTGGAATAAAAACCTCGCTTGGGGGGCTACGGCACTGGGAGCCGATCAGGCGGATTTATTCCGCCTGAAAACCGATCGGGATCACACCAACCAATACTTGATCGACGGTCAATGGCGCGACATGGAAATCATTCGCGAAACGATTCGAGTCAAGAACGGCCAGTCGATCGAAATAACGATCCGTCAGACGCGCTTTGGCCCGGTCATCACCCCGTTTGCCTTTGCGGCACCGGGCGACCCCGAGGTGGCGTTGAAGCGCGTGCCCGTTTGCCAGACCGACCGCGAAACGATCCAAGCGGCGTTCGGCATGATGCGGGCGACCGATCTCGCAAGTTTCACGCGGGCCATTTCCAACTGGCAATTTCCTTCGCTGAACCTGGTCTTCGGGGATCGCCAGGGCAACATTGGCTACTGGCTGCTGGCGGCCATCCCGGTACGGTCGCCGTTGGACGGTCACCAAGGTTCGACGGCGGTGGATGGCACGCGATCCGACTTCGATTGGCAGGGATTTCTCCCGCACGATTTGCTGCCGCACGTGATCAACCCGGCCCGCGGCTGGATCGCCAGCGCCAACCATAGGGCGATCGGCTCGTTCTATCCGGCGTCGCTGGGACTGAGCACTGGCAGCGGCGGGCATACGGTTCGGTCGTGGCGACTCTACGAGCGTCTGGGCGCCCGCGAACGCTTCCAACCGGCGGACGTGCTGGATATCCACTTCGACACGGTCAATCCGGCCCGGCGCGACATAGTTCGAGCGGGAATGCATTTCCGCGACGTGCAGAAGGGGGAGCTTTCGCCCGATGCCAGCCAGGCCCTCAAACACCTCGAGATCTGGCTGGCCCGCGGCGCCAAGTCTGACCTGAGCGAGCCGGGCGGCGAACTCGCCGGCGAGATTAATACTTTTTTTCGCCTCATGAGCACTCCCCTGGCGGGCAGGTTCGGAGGCGGCGAAAGCGGCCTCACGCGGTTCTTGCGCGACCTGGAAACGCGTTTAGCCGCGAATCCCAAAACCGGCTTGGATCGGGAAGAACAGGATTTCGTTGACCAAGCTTTGGCCGGAGCCTGGACCTCCGCGCGGCAGCGGTATGGCAACGATCCGGCGCGGTGGAACGAGCAGGCGCGGAGCCAAGTCCTTCAGCGCCGTCTGGGATGGTTTGACAGCTTGGATGGATTTGGATCCCTGGCCGACGCCGGCGACCTGCCAACGCCGGCCCTTACCTGTGTTGACGGGGGCACCCTCAAATCGCAGGCGGCACAATCTTACACGCAATACGTGCCGCTGCACGAGGTGGACTCGGCCATGAGCCTGCTGCCCCCTGGCCATTCCGAGTGGATGGACAATCCCGCGCGCACCAACACCACCGAACTTTGGGCCAAGGGACAACTGCACCAGGCGCCCTTGTCGCGTCAAGGTGTCAACGGGATCGCGGCCAGCACCGTGCGCTTGTCCAAGTGACGCGTTTGCCCGGCGGCAACCCTGCTCGGACAGCGAACGAATTTCCATGGATGAAAACTTCACCGGTTCCTTTAACCGCCAAGCTTGCCTTGATGAGCGCCTGCCTTTTCTGGGCCGCGTCATTTATTGCCACTAAAACCGCGCTCGGCAACATTCCCCCGTTAACGGTGGTGATGCTGCGATTGGTGGTTTCATCGATATGCTTCCTGGCCTGGATGCTGGTGACGCGGACCCGCATGCCCTGGCACGGTCCTGCCTGGCTGGGACGGCTGGCGATTTTGAGCCTTATTGGAACGGCGCTGCATTATGGCATCCAGACGGTCGGTATCGGGTATACCACCGCCTCCAACGCCTCCTTGTACGCGGCCACCGCGCCTGTTTCGATCACCCTCATCGCCGCTCTCTTTCTGGGCGAACGAATCACCTGGAAAAAGGCGGTGGGCATTGGATGCGCGTTGATTGGCGTGTTGATCGTCCAGGGCTGGGACACCCTGCGGTCATTCGAATTTAAGGGTCATTTTCTGGGGGACATGCTGGTCTTCGTCAGCATTGCTTTATGGGGTGTTTTTACGGTGATGGGCAAGGACATGATTCGCCGCATGAACGCCATCACTCTCACCGCGATGGTCACTTTCATGGGCACCCTTTACATGATCCCGGTGGGGTTGTACGAGATGCGCCAGCGGTCGTTTTCGCTG
The DNA here is from genome assembly GCA_017880715.1 of Verrucomicrobiia bacterium. Lineage (GTDB taxonomy): Bacteria > Verrucomicrobiota > Verrucomicrobiia > Limisphaerales > UBA1319 > JADGRT01. The sequence continues at coordinate 4,251 of JADGRT010000289.1, forward strand.
GCATCGATTTCCGTCGAGGCTGGGAGCGCCGTGGCTTTTCTGGGCATCACCTGCTCTTTCCTGGCCACACTGCTCTACTTCTTTGCCTTGGAACGGGCGGAGTCACAGAAGGTGGGAGTCTATCTCTACACCATTCCCCCGATGAGCTTTTTAATTGCCGGCTTCTATCTGGGCGAATCCATCGGCCTCAATCTTCTCATCGGTTCGCTGGTGGTGCTGACCGGCGTGTACCTCACGGAAAAGGGATAGAACCCCGAAGCCCGTTAACTTCGGGCGGCGCGGGAGGCCTGGCGGCGCCATCCGACGGCGCGTCCTTTCGCGTATTTAGCGGGATGAACGGCTCTTTTCGGGTTCAACCGCTTTTAATTTTTCGCGACAATACAGGATACGGCCGTACTTTATATTGTCGCGTA
>JADGRT010000028.1 GCA_017880715.1 Verrucomicrobiia bacterium
TTCCTTGAGTTCCTTCGGACCCATGAGGGCGTTGCAGGTGATCTTCCGCTTGTGCGCGAAACGCGACTGCTGACGTTTCCGCGCGGCCACGACGCGCTCGCGAATTTGCGCCGAGGTTTCACCCGTCCGATCGCCGGCAATTTCCCGGAATTTCACCGGCGGCACTTCCACGTGCAAATCAACCCGATCCAGCAACGGCCCGGAAATCCGGCCCAGATATTTCTGGATTTCGCGCGGCGAGCTTCTCGATTCGTGCGGCATTTTCCCGTCGGGCGTGCGCGATGTTGCCATTTTGCGACCGCGTTGTAAGCGTTGCCCGCAAAGACGTAGCACCTGTTTGGACTCGCAGTTTTCCAATCGCAAAGGAGCCTACGACCCTTGGCGGACACCTCAAGAAGAAACGATTTGGAGCAGGCATTCGCCAATCGGAAGCCGCTCAAATACTGGGGGTTAGTGCAAGGTCTCTGAGTCTTTGGGAATGCGACAGACTGTTTCCAACCGTTCCCTATCACGCTCGAATTATCACGTATATGGGCTATGACCCGTTTGAGAAACTGACGAAATAATACCCAAAATAGCCAAAGGCAACGAACCCCTAGTCGTTGCCATTTTGTGAAAGGCGGTCATCCGATATGAGGGTTCGAATCCTGCCGCTTCACTATAGCCTTTTTGCCATCTGGTGATCAGGATCCTTGAACCTGGACCGTGACGACAAGCACCTTTCAAGTCGGACGGGTGCAGGAAATATGCTGGCCAGTCCGATGGATTCCATTCAACATCGGAAGCCAAAGCATGCGCTTCTTTTTGCTTGATAAAATCACCCGCTGGGAAGTGGGCGTCGCCGCCGAGGGCGTGAAAAGCATCGCGCTGAGTGAAGACTTTTTTGACGACCATTTCCCGCGCCGGCCGGTCATGCCGGGAGTGCTGATTTTGGAGGGAATGGCCCAGCTATCCGGATTGCTGCTGGAGGAAAGTCTTCAGCAGCGGTATGCGAAAAACGCCAAGGCGGTTTTGACCGTCCTGGAACGCACCAAGTTCCGGACCCTGGTCAAACCGGGCGACACGTTGCTATACCGGACGGAAGTGAAATCGGTGAATGAGGCCGGCGGCAAGATCAAAGCCACCGCGTCTCGCGGGAAAACGGTTGTGACTTCAACGGAGATGGTGTTTGGCTTCAAATACGTTGACGACCCGCTGCTCGACGAGAAGCGGCGGCAGCTGATGAAACTTTGGATGAACGCTGGGTGAGCAACGACGGAAGCCATGCGCACGCGCGTCGTCATCACCGGAATCGGAATGGTCACCCCGCTGGGCAAAAACCCGCTGGAAATTTTGCGCGGCATCGAAACCGGCCGATCCGCAGTTGCTCCCCCCACCCATTTTGACGCGACTCCGTTCTCATGCCAGGTCTGCGCGGAGATCAGGGATTTTCAGCCGCAACCGTACGTGGCCGAGGGCAAAATGATCCGCCTGATGAACCGGGACGCTCAATTGGCGGTGGCGGCTGCCCACCTGGCCTTGGCGGATGCAGGGGTAAAACCGGGCGGGACTTATGCTCCAGAAGAGATCGCGCTCTTTGGCGCGACGGGACTGGCGGGTCTGCCCTTGGCGGAAGTCATTCCCCTGGTCAAAGCTTCCACGGGACCCGATGGCCAATTTGATCCCGGCCGTTTTGGTCAGGCCGGCTTGCGGGCGGTAAGTCCGATTCTTTCCTTTAAAATTCTCAGCAATATGCCGCTGTGCTTCGTGTCCATCTGCGAAAACATTCAAGGGCCAAACAGCATCTATACTCCTTGGGAAGGTCAGGGATCGCAGGCGGTCGAAGCCGCCATCCGGGCGTTGGAATGCGGCGATGCCTGCTGTGCACTGGCGGGCGGTTGCGACGTGAAGACGCACGAACTCGCGTTTCTCAGTCTGGAGCAACACGGATTGTTTGCATCCTGGCAACAAAACCACGCCGGGATGGCGCCGGGTGAAGGGGCAGTCTTCTTGGTGCTGGAAACCGCCGACCGGGCGGCCGCACGTGGAGCGCGGGCGTATGCGCGAGTGTCGGGATTCAGTTTATGCACACACCAGCAGGGATCGAAGCGGGCCGACACATGCGTCAAGGTGCTTGAAAGTTTGAACCTTCCGCATAAACCATTGGGTGCGCTGGTCGCCGCCGACAACGGCGACGTATCGGCTGGCGAAGACGAACAGCAAGCGCTGTCTGCCCTGCAAATCACCGCGCCCACCGTCGTCCATCCCAAGAAACAGGCAGGAGATTTGTTTGCCGCGGCGGCGGGATTGCAGATTGGCCTGGCGGCTTTGCTGGTAGAACGCGGCGGGGGACGCGTTCTGGCCAACTGTTTCGGTCACGGTAGTGAACAGGCTGCCTTTGTTTTGGAGAAGCCATGAAACACCGCGTCGTGATAACCGGCTTGGGGCTTTGCACGCAACTGGGGCGCAGCGTGGACGAGTTCTGGCGAAACTTGCTGGCGGGGCATTCAGGCATTAGCCGCATTTCACTGTTCGACACCAGTTCGCTGCCAGTCCGAATCGGCGGTGAGGTGAAGAATTTCAGACCGGATGAATTGTTGGGAGAATTTCCTGAAGCCAAAAGCGAGAAGGATCGCAAAATCTGGCTGGGATTGGACGCCGCAGCCAGCGCGCTTGCCGATTCCCAGCTACCTGGTGATGGCTTTCAACATACGCCGCTTTTTGTGGGGGTCAGCCTGGAGACCTTCTTCCTCGAAGACGCGACACCCATTGCCCATGCGCCGGATGCGGCGTGGAATTTCGCGCGTCAGGTCTTGAAACAGGAACCGCGCCGCCGGCTTCAGACGCCGTTGGACCGGCTGACACAAATTTTGGGCGACCATTACGGTTTGAACCGCGGAAGATATACGAACTGTTCAGCCTGCGCCGCGGGCGCGCAGGTCATCGGCGAAGCCTTCCGCCGAATTCGTGACGGGACTGCCGCGGTGACGCTCGCGGGCGCCACCGACAGCACGTTGAATCCGCTGGCATTGGGCGGGTTCAGCCTGCTCCAAATCCTTTCCACCGAAAACGACCAGCCGGAAAAAGCCTGCCGCCCGTTTGACGCGACCCGGCAGGGAACGGTCCTGGCGGAAGGCGCCGCCTTTGTCGTGATGGAAACGCTTGAGCATGCACAGCAACGCAGAGCGCGCATTTACGCCGAGGTTTTGGGGTATGGTTCTTCGCTGGATGCCTATCGCGTCACGGACCCCGAACCCAATGGCCGCGGCGCGGCGCTGAGCATGGCCAAGGCCATCGCGGATGCCGGACTGACGCCTGACAATATTGACTGCGTCAACGCGCATGGCACCGGAACTCCCAAAAACGACGTGGCCGAAACGCTGGCGATCAAGCAAACTCTCGGTGCGCGGGCCAAAGTGATTCCCGTCACCGCAAACAAATCCATGACTGGACACATGATTGCCACCAGCGGAGTAATGGAAGCCATTGCCTCGGCCATGACGCTGCATACGCGCAAAATTCCGCCGACCATCAACCTGTCGTGTCCCGATTCCCGGTGCGACCTGGATTATGTTGCCGGGGGGAGTCGCGATTTTGAGGGACGAACCGTTTTATCCAACTCATTCGGTTTCGGCGGACAGAACGCCACATTGATCTTCGGGAGATTCGACTCATGAACAAACGAGTTGCTTTAATCAGTGGCGCTTCGCGCGGCATCGGCAAAGCGATTGCGTTGGAGCTAGCCCGGCGGGGCCACAGCATCGCCGTGGGTTTCCATGAACGTGCCGATGCGGCGCAGGCCACAGTCGAGGAGATTCAACGCGCCGATGGTGAAGCTTTCAGTATTCAATTTGATGTGACCGAGCCAGCCGCGTGCAACCAGGTCGCTGCCGCGGTAAAAGAACGTTGCGGCAGCCTGGACATCCTCGTGAACAATGCGGGCATCACCGATGAAGCCCCGGCCCTGGCCACCGACGACGACGCGTGGGAACGGGTGCTCAAGGTTTGTCTGACTGGGGCATTCAATTTATCCCGCGCCTGCGCCAAATTCATGGTGACGAAGCGCTGGGGCCGCATTATCAACATTTCCTCCGTGGTCGCCAGCCGGGGCGGGCGGGGACAGGCAAATTATGCTGCGGCCAAGGCGGGCCTGGAGGGATTGACCCGCGCGCTGGCCATTGAGCTGGCACCGCGCGGCATTCTGGTTAATGCCGTGGCTCCCGGCCTGATTGTCACGGATATGTCCAAGGCCGTATTGGAGAAACATTCCGAGCGCGTGCTGTCACATGTGTTGCTGGGCCGGGCAGGCCAGCCGGAGGAAGTGGCCGGCTTGGTCGGTTTCCTGGCTTCCGATGGTGCGTCCTACATCACCGGCCAGGTTTTCCACGTGGATGGCGGCTTCGGGTTGAACCTATGAGTGATTACGACCGGCTTTTGGAATTGATCCGGTTGCGGCGTTCGATTCGCCAGTTTTCTGACCGCGCCGTCGGTCGGGAAGAGATTGCGCGCCTGCTCGAAGCCGCGCGCTGGGCGCCGTCGAACCATAACCGCCAGCCCTGGAGATTCCTCGTTATCGAGGACAAACAACAGATTAACCAGCTGGCGGAGATCGTCAGTCAAAGTTTGTCCGAAAAACTGAAATCATTGCCGGAGGCGGCCGCCGCGTACGCCGGCGAGTTCACGCATTATGCAACATTCTTTTCGAACGCGCCGGTGCTCTTGGTGGTGTTGCACAAGCAGCCGGTCAGCTTGTCGGCGCCGCTTTTGGCCGGACTCAAAAATCCGGAACTGGTTTCCGGTGAACCGTTGAGCGTGGCCATGGCAGTGCAGAATCTTCTGCTGGCAGCACAAGCCTTGGGGCTGGGAACCTGTGTGCTGACCGGACCTCTGTTGGTCCAAGATGCTTTGGTTGGGGCATTGGATTTGCCCGCCAGACACGACCTCACCTGCCTGGTGGCGTTGGGACATCCGGCGGAGTCGCCGGCGCCACCGCGGAGGAAAACCATCGAACAGATCGTCGAGTTCAGGAATAATCCCCGACGAACGAAGGATTGAAATGACGAATAAAGAACTTTTCGAAGAGTTGAAACCACTGCTCGTGGAAGTGTTGGGTGTGTCGCCGGAAAAGGTCCGGCTTGAAAGCGTGCTGGTTTCCGATCTGGGAGCGGAGTCTATTGATCTGCTCGATCTCAGTTTCCGTATCGAGGAGAAGTTTGAGGTTCGAATCGAAGCGAATGAAATAGAACGGGATGCCATCAAGCGACTCCCAGGCGGAGTGTATGAAAAAGATGGCTACCTGACCGAAGCGGCGATTGGCGAAATCCGAAAATCCCTGCCGGAACTGGATCCTGGTAAATTTGCGAAAGGCCTGCGGAAGATGGATTTGCCGTCGTTGCTGACGGTCTCCTTCTTTGTTCAGCTCATCGCTCGTAAACTGGCGGCCAAGAAGGAAGGAGTGGTCCATGTTTAGCAACCGAAGAGCTTTTGTCACCGGCGGGACCGGCGCGGTGGGCGCGGCCATCGTTCGTTGCCTGGCGGAGCAGGGCGCACAAGTCGCATTTTCCTTCAACAAGCAGGAGGACAAGGCGCGCCAGCTTGAAAAGGAACTGGCTGCCGGAAACCGGACGGTGAAGGGATACGCCCTGGATGTGGTTGACGCCGCCGGAGTGGGACGATTGGCAGAACAAATCGAGCAGGAGCTTGGGCCCGTGGACATCCTGGTAAACAATGCCGGGATCACCCAGATCATGCCGTTCGCACTTATCGAGGAGGCGGATTGGGACCGGATGATGGACGTGAATGTGAAGGGCATGTTCCTGGTCACCAAAGCGTTCGTGCGCGCCATGATCCGACGGAAAAACGGTGCCATCGTCAACCTAGGCTCGCTCGCCGGAGCGCGAGTGCTGGAGGTCCCCGTCCATTACGCCACTGCCAAGAGCGCCGTGGTCGGTTTCACACTGTCGCTCGCCCGCGAGCTTTCGCGTTACCACATCCGGGTAAATGCCGTCGTCCCCGGCCTGCTGGAAGGCGGGGTGAGCAGCCATGTCCCGGACAAGCAGCGCGAGGACTATTTGCAACACTGCACAACGGGGCGCGCGGGCAAGCCGGAGGAAGTGGCCGAACTGGTGGCGTTTCTGGCCAGCGACCGCGCCAGTTACATCAACGCGCAGGTGATCCAGATTGATGGAGGCATCTGATGAAATTCCGGCTCGTGGACAAAATTGTCGCCTGGTCGCCGTACCAAAGCATCAGCGGCATCAAGGCGGTTTCCTTTGAGGAGTATTGCCTGAAGGAATCTTTTGGCGACGAGCCGCGGCTGCCAGAGACATTGCTGCTGGAAAGTTTTCTGCAACTGGGCAACTGGCTCATCCTGCTGTCGTCAGATTTCAGGGAGACCGGCATGGTGGTGCGGATTTCCGAAGTGCGCTTCCACGGCTTTCTTTTGCCGGGCCGGCAACTGCGGATGGAGGTGACCCTCGCGCGCCGGCGGGAGGATGGATATGAACTATCGGGCGAAGGGCGGGTAGATGGCCGGACGATCATCAGCGGTTTGGGCTGCCTGGCCGTGCCCGTGCCCGCTGCGGAGCTGGTGGACCCGGACAACCTGCGCGTGCTGTTCTCGGAGATTTACGAACCGGAGGAAACCGTCACCGCATGAGGCCGTCCCGTCCATATATGAGGCCGTCCCGTCCATATACCTACCTGGGAACCGTGCGCGGCATGTGCCGGGATTGTCGCGCCCTGGTTCCCGCGCGGGTTCTGGAGGAAGACGGCGCGGTTTATCAGGAACGGTTGTGCCCGAAATGTGGGACGAGCCGCGTGCGGATTGCCGACGGAGTGGAATGGTACCTGAACCGTGCGGCCACAACGGTGCGCTGCAAACCGGCCCGGCTCCCCAGCCTGGCCGTGCGCGAAGGGTGCCCGAAAGATTGCGGCCCGTGCGCCTTCCACGCCAACGCCTGTCACCTGCCCGTGTTTTCGGTGACCAACGCGTGCAACCTGGATTGCCCAATTTGCTTCACTTACAACCGGCCGGACCGGAAGTATTTCATGACCCGCGAAGAACTGCGGCCGCTCCTCGACAAACTCATCGCCCGCGCCGGGCCATTTGACCTGATGAACATCACCGGCGGCGAACCGACGATGCATCCGCAGATCGTGGATTTGTTGAAGGAATGCCATCGGCCGGAAATCGGGCGCGTGACCATGAACTCCAACGGCCTGCGACTGGCGACAAATGAAGATTTGTGTCGGGCGCTGGCGGACCTTGGGGTTTATGTAATTCTTTCCTTCGACACGTTCCAGACGGAACGGGCGTTGAAGATTTACGGCAAGGACGTGTTGAACCTGAAACATCGGGCACTGGAAAACCTGCAACGCTTCGGCATCGGCACAACCCTGCTCAATGTGATGATTCGCGGGGTGAACGAAGATGAGATTGGACAGGTCATTGAACTGGCGCGGGCGCACCCGGTGGTGCGCAGCGTGACCATCCAGACGATGACGTTCACCGGCAAGGGCGGAAAAAATTTCAAGCCGCGCGAGACCATGCCGCTGGACGGCGCGGCCAAAGCGATTGAAGCGGCCACCCGGGGGGCCATGCGCGAAGCCCACTTTTTCCCGCATACCGGGGCGCATCCGCTCTGTTACAGCGTCGCGTATTATCTCAAGGACAACGGTACGTACCGGTCGCTCACGGATTTTCTCACCGTGGAGGAACTACGGCAGATGTTCGGGCACGGTTATCTCCTGCAACCGGAGGACGCCAGCCAGGATGTTTTTCGGGCGGCCATTGACCGGTTGTGGGCGGCTGGCGACGATTCAAAACTTTTGCCGGCCATCAGGGGATTGGTGGAACGGATGTATCCGCAAGGAAAACCGCTGACCCGGGCGGCGCGGCAGATGGTCGCCGAGGAATCACTTCTGGCGGTTTATATCCATTCTCACATGGACGAAGACACGCTCGACCTGGCACGGCTGGTGGCCTGTCCGGACCAGGTGCCCGATCCGGAAGGCCGTCTGATACCGGCGTGCGCGTACAACCTCTTTTACCGCCAAAAAGACCCGCGCTTCTGGTGCGCATAAACGAACGGCCAGCCATGAGCCAGCACACAACACCCGATCTCAAGCAGGGCCTCGAACGGTTCAAGCAGTTCCGGTCGGGCCAAACGGGTGAGCGTGTCTTTTGTCATCCGACCTGCCATCCATCCCATCCGACGGGCTTTTGTCCATGCGACCAGGCGTGGCCGGCGACATTGTGGTTTTATTTCAAATCGACCTTGCTGCTGACAGCGTTGAAGCTCCCGTTCAACACGTTCAAGATTGCTATGCTGCGCTGGTCTGGTGCGCGGGTGGGCCGCAATGTCTTTATTTCCGCCGACGTGTGGATCGACCCGGCATTCCCGGAATTGTTGACCCTCGAGGATGAAGTGATGTTGGGCGTAGGTGTCAGGATTTTTCTCCACGCGTTTGACCGCGACCACTTTGAAGCCGGGCGGGTCGTGCTCCGGAAGGGCGTGATCGTCGGTGGCTTTGCCCTCATCGGCCACGGCGTGGAGATTGGCGAAGGCGCGGTGGTGGCTGCTGGCGCGGTGGCCGGGCGTGACATACCGGCTGGAAAGGCCGCCATCGGCAACCCGGCGCGAATTGTGCCGCTTAGAAATCCCCAGCAGGCGGAACTTGAACCTCATGAGTGAGTACCTGACCACAACCCAGTCCACTTGCCGGACCTGCCGACGGCTGATCCCGGCGCAGATTTTCGTGGAGAGCGGCAGCGTCTGGCTGCAAAAGGAATGTCCCGAGCATGGACGGCAAAGGGCGCGGATTTATGGCGACGCACCATCGTATTTGAAGCTGGGACATTTCCACCGCAAAGCGTCAATGCCGCTGGCGTTCGCGACGAAGGCACTAGGCTGCCCGGACTCCTGCGGCATCTGCCCGGAGCACGAACAGCATGTCTGTCTGCCGATTCTCGAGATCACCGACCACTGCAATTGGGATTGTCCCATCTGCCTGGTCACCAATCCCGGTCGCCACCACTGGACCCGCGAGGAAGTCGCGCGCGTGCTGGACGGGCTCATCCAGTCCGAAGGCCAGATTGACGTGCTCAATCTTTCCGGGGGCGAACCAACGTTGAATCCTTATTTCCGTGAGATCGTCGAGGAATGCATTTCGCGTAAGGAAATCCTGCGCGTAAGCGTTTCGACCAACGGATCGGTGCTGGCTCGAAACCGGGAACTGCTTGAGTTTCTGGCTGAACGCCGCGTGATTGTGTCGCTGCAGTTCGACGGTCTGAGCGATGACATCTACCAAGCCCTGCGCGGGAGGCCGTTGCTCGAGGAGAAACGGCGGCTCATTGATTTGTGCGGCGAACTCGACTCGTCCATGTCGCTGACCGCCACCGTGGCCAGCGGGGTCAATGACAACCGGTTGGCGGAGATTGCTGACCTGTTGTTTCAACACGACCATATTCTTAGCGTGATGTTCCAGCCGGCGGCTTACGCCGGCAGCGCAGCCGGGCAGCAACGGCCCGCCGGGGCGGCCACAATTCCCGACGTGATCGCGGCGTTGAAGGGCGCCGGACAGGGCACGGTTTCGGCTGATGATTTCTCCCCGCTGCCGTGCAGCCATCCCGCCTGTTTCTCGCTCGCTTTTTATTTGAAAGTGGAGAATAAGCGGCATGTGCCCATCAAGCAGATGGTCAACGCGGAGCGGTATCTGAACCTGATTCAGAACCGCGCCATCTTCGGCACGGATGCGGAAAGCTTCAATGCCATCACGGATGCCGTGTATGAACTATGGTCCGGCTCGGCGGCCCTCTCGCCCGACTCCCAAAAAACTCTCGGGGCCATCCGCCGGTTGCTGGCTTCCGCGACGGCCAAGGGCGGCTACTCTCCCGATCAGGCGCTGACGGTCGCCGAACGGTCGGTGAAATCCATATTCATCCACCAATTCATGGACCCGGAGACCTTCGACCTGTCACGGGCGCGGAAATGCTGCCAGGTTTATCCCCAACTCGACGGCCGGCTGATCCCGGTCTGCGTTCACAACTGTCTCAAACGAAATTCATCATGAAAACGGACGAACGAAAATTGGTTGTGTGGCTCGGTGGCGGGGTCCTGGTGACCGGCCTGCTGCCGTTGCTGCTTTACTGGTTCCTGCTCGGGCGCATTCCCAGCGTGAGCGTCAGCGAAGCGAGAGTTCTGCTCGCCCGAACGAATTCGCCACCGGTGCTTGTGGACGTTCGCCCCCCGGAAGTTTATTTGGCACATCATGTTGAAGGCGCGGTGAGCTGGCCGTATCAAGCCATTGCTTCGGCAACCGATTCCAGCCAGATGCCTCCGTCGCTGAAAGGGAAGCAACTATTATTGATCTGTAGCACCGGTCTGCGAAGCAGTTCTGCTACCCACAAGCTTGGCGGTCGTTTGGGCGTGGAGGCCAGCAACGTGACCGGCGGCATGCAGGCATGGGATGCCATTCCGCCGGGCCAAAACTCGGCATTCCGAAGTTTTGATGTTTTCGAGCAATGGGTGGTGATCATCACGGCTTTCGGCATCAAGCCCGCCTACACCCTGCTATCGCTGGTCGTAATCATCTGGTTGTGGCGGCAGCGGGGCCCGGACCTCGTGGCGCTGCGGTGGGGTTTGATTGCCTTTTGGCTGGGCGAAAATGCGTGCGCGACCAATTACATGATCTTTCACGGAAATTCCGACTTTTGGGAATATTTGCACAACCTTGGTATGGCGGCGTGTTTCTCCTTTACTACTTACGCCCTGCTTGAAGGCACGGACCGGCGGCTGATCAAATACAGCCCCGCCAAGGATCGATGCGCGGCCTTGAGTTTGTGCCGCGCCTGCATCAAGTACGATGCCGATGTGCCCTGCGGGCTGCGGCGTGTATTTGCCATGTTCCTTCCCGCAACCATTGTGGTGGCGGCCATGCCATTGTGTGCGGACCTGAAGACCGCCGCCTACGACACCCATATCCTGGGGACAACCGTACATTACTCGGATACCCTGGCCGACCAGTTGTTTGAAATCCGTTACTGCCCCTACATGGCCGTGCTGTTGTTGACTGCATCCTGGCTGGTGCTTCTGTTCAAGCGCCAGGAACCGGTACCATTGGCCAAACTCCTGTTCGCGGCGGGAATGGGCCCGGTGGGCTTTGGCTTCATGCGGCTGTTTCTGTCCGCGGCCTACCGCGAGGATCCCGTGTGGTTTAATGCCTGGGAGGAAATCACGGAGCTCCTCTTTGTCGCCGCCGTGGCGTTCATTCTGCTCGTGTTCCGGCAATCCCTGTTTGCAAAAGAACCGCCTAGCCAGACGAATCCGGCCGGCACCCAGGAGGCACCTGCTTAGACCTGTTTGGCAAAACAACTCAATGAGGCAATACCATGATTCCAACCACCACTACCCAAACTAAACGCCCGTACTACGGCACCACCACGCTTTGCCCCTTCTGTTCCCGGCTCCTGCCGGGTGAAGTGTTCGGACGCGACGAAGCCGTCTATTTGTCCCGGGAATGCCCGGAGCACGGCCGCATCGAGGCTTTGGTTTGCTCCGATATCAACTGGTTTGAGGGACTGAAGCGGTTTGATATTGCACCCATCAAGCCGGCACACCCGCAACATCCGGTCAACCAGGGTTGTCCGCTGGATTGCGGCCTCTGTGCCGCGCACCGGCAGGTGGCCGGCACGATGGCCATTGAAATCTCCAACAAATGCAATGCCAACTGCCCGGTCTGTCTCGGCGACAATCGCGGCACCTTTGAAATGTCCGTCGCGGAAATTCGCGAGCTGGTGGAGAGTGCCATCCGCGACCAGGGCCAGATTGGCGTGCTCACACTTTCCGGTGGCGAACCCACGATTCATCCGCAGTTCTTCGAAATTTTATCCCTGCTGGATCGGCCCGAGATTGGGCGAATCAATCTCAATTCGAACGGCCTGCGCATGGTCCGGGACGCAAAGTTCGTGGACCAGTTGCGGCAGCATCCCAAGGTCTATGTCTCCCTGCACTTTGATGGACAAAACGCGGAAAAAATCCGGGGCACCAAACCGGAATTGCAGGAACAGGCATTGGCCCGGCTGTGTGAAGCGGGGATTGGGGTCGTCCCCTTGATTTTGGGTGTGCGCGACATCAATGACGGCGAACTGGGAACCCTGGTCCCGACGCTGTTGCAGCGCTCGAAAGCCATCAAGACGGTGATCGTCTCGTTGATGGCTTACATGGGAGCCAACGGAGGCCGGTTTAAACCGGAACCGCTCCGGCGGCTCACCATCCCGGATGCCGTTGACAGCATTGCCGCAGGTTCCAGCACGGTCATTCATCGGGAGGATTTCATTCCGGTGCCGATGCCCAATCCCATCTGCGCCGCCATCGGTTATTTCTTCGTGGACCAGGAAGGCCTCATCCCAATGATCCGGGCCGCCGGCGTGGACCAGACCGTGGCGTGCATCCAAAACCAGCATTTCGCCCAGGCCAACGAAAAAATGGAGGCGTTCTTCCGGGAAATGATCAACAACATCTACGCCAATCCCCGGAAGTTCCCGGACGCCGACCGGACATTGCGCCGGCTGAGGACATTTGTGGAGCGGCTTTTCACCGGCGAACGGCGGACCCCGGCGGAGCGGCAGGCCCTGGCCGAGGAAAGCATCAAGACAGTATTCATCATGCAATTCATGGATGGCTGGACGTTCGACACTCAACGCCTGTCCAAATGCAGTTGTCAGCATCTGCTGCCCGGCAATCGCCGGGTACCCAGCTGTGGATACTATGCCTTTCATCGTCAGCGCGACGCGCGCTTCGCTTGATTTCGAACCCCAAATTATGTTGCATTTATTTTGTCCGTTGAGATTGTTTCTTAAACCGTTCGAAAAATTGCCATGAAGAAACTTTGTGATCTTTATGTCGCCAAAGCAGGTCTCATCGGGGCGCTGTATTGTATAGTTCCCACCTTGATAGGTTTTGCCGTTGTGTTCTGTGTGGTGCCATTCCGGCAGGTTTACCTCTATCGTCTGGCCATCGCGATTCTCGTCGGAGGGCCGGTGGCGGCCCGGTTAAATCGCTTTGGCCTGTCACTCTGGATGATCAAACATTCCTCGCCCAAGGGCCCGGCAACCGTCCTGGACGGGACGTTGATCGGATGGTTTCTGGGGATGGGCATGGCAGTGGTTCCCGCGTTCACTCATTTCATCGCCTCGAACGGCATGGACGGGACCAAAACGATCGTGATCGCCATCTGGTTCATTGCCGGCGTCGTTGGAGCGATCCTCGGTGGCACGCTCGGCCTGGTCGGGGCAAAATATCTGGACCGCCAATCCGGCGCTTGATTTGACCGGATCTTCCAGCTTTCCCACCCCCAGTCACCTTTAGAAATGATACTCGGGGTTCTTCGGATCGAAGTCCTTGTCGCTCAGCCCGGGATCGAGTTTCAGGTGTTCGTATCCGTAGCACTCGACGAGTTGGTCATCCCAATCGAAGATCTGGGTTTTGATCGGCATCTTGGTTTCGACATCCAGGTTCACAATGCACCGGTAGCAGTAATAACCTTTCGAGGGATCCTTCGGCAAAACACCTTCTATCTCCCGGGTTTTCCGGCCATAAACCGTTTGCTCACCGCGGTCTTTGGAAGTGAGTTCGCCCGCGCGCAGGCCCCTCTGAAGATTCGAGCCAATTTTCTTTACCAGGATCTCCAGCCCGGCTTCCGTGATGGGATGGCGGGAATTCTCCATCGCCATCGCGCCTGTCGGATTCAGGTTGACGGTAATAAGTTTGGTGAGGCCCGTGCCATGTGCCCGGACTTTGTTGTTGTTGGCGCTTTCGACGTATAGTGACTCCTGGCCCGCAAACGGGTTGATCCACCTCATATAGACCTTGAATGGCCGCTTGAATTTGAGAAACGTGGTTTCTTCAGGAACCAGCTTGTCATTGACGCGCTCGATTCGATGAAAAATCGCCGTGTAGTTGTCAATCTTGGCCAGCGCTTCCTCCGTTTCCTGGAGCCGTTTTTCGAGGTCCGTGCGGTCCTGGGCGTATGCGTTGTTTTGAACAAACAGAACGGAGATCAAGGCGAGCGAGGCCAAAAAGATTCCTGCTGCGCGGCGCAGAGGATACGAAAGCGGATCCTGCTCCCGACGGCTATAAAACTGCGTTGCGACGCCCGGCCGGCTTATTTGGGTTGCGTGCGTGAGGGAGGGTAGGCTTTCGCTCGCACTCATTGTGGCCTCATGCTGCCAAATGGGGATTGGAGTGCCAAGCGGCAAGTTCGCGCGGCAAGTTCGCCGGTTTTTGCTTCTGCCTGATTCGGACCGATTTTCGCTTGCGGGGGACAGTAATGAATCCGCCATTCTTGGAAAGCAATGGCGTCGTGGTGTTTTGTTAACTCCACAACTGCCGGTCGAGGGAGCGGTATTGAATGGCTTCCGAAATATCGTCGGCGGTGATTTTCTCACTCCCGGCCAGATCCGCAATCGTCCGCGCCACCTTCAAAATCCGGTCGTAGGCGCGGGCGCTTAAATTCAAATCGGCCATCGCGTTCTTGAGCAATTCCTTGGTCGTCTCGTCGAGGGCGCAGAATTCCTTGAGTTCCTTCGGACCCATGAGGGCATTGCAGGTGATCTTCCGCTTGTGCGCGAAACGCGACTGCTGACGTTTCCGCGCGGCCACGACGCGCTCACGGATTTGCGCCGAGGTTTCGCCCGTGCGG
>JADGRT010000290.1 GCA_017880715.1 Verrucomicrobiia bacterium
GTCATGCTGCGTTACTTCGGTCCGGAGATGAACCCCGACGCGCCCGCACTCGGCGCGTATCGCAAGAATACGTTTTAACGAGGCGAAGCCACAGACGCTTTTTGTGCTACGAGTGGGTCGGCGGTTCGATCGGGTTCGGGGGGCAAACTGTCCCATGCCACTGGCTTTTCAACGTAGCCATCCCGGAGAGATGGGTGAAAATAGCCCAGCGTTTCAACAACGCTGGGCTATTGTCAAAGGACCGATGGTGATCAATCAAAAGACCCTGGTGGCCAGGCAGGTCGTGTCGGTGCATCGGGAGGGGATTTTCCAGGAAATCCGTCGCAATAACCGGGAGTGCCCGCGACAATACATGACCCGGTCGTACCGTATATTGTCGCGGAAATTGATCGTGGCAGGGTTTAATGAAAACCGATCGTCCTCGTTTTTAAGCTGCTCGGATTCCTTTTCGAACCACCATAGGCACCCATCGCAAGAATCCAAAAGCGATGCCGAAAAATAACCAGTGAAGCGGTCCGGTGCCGCCTCCAAATAAATCCCCAGACACAATTGGCGGCTATGAGCGAAAGGCAACCGCGCGCCCGCTCTGCTAACTATCGAGACTCTACGATTACGGAAACCGTTCGCACTGGCGCGCCCGTCAACGAGCCCAGAACGAGTTAATGAGAGGCGGGCGAGCTAGGTTGTATCGAGCTGTGCGAGCACTATTGCAGCTTGTGAGGCGTTCGATTGGGGGTTCGTGTTGGCATGGTTGGGCGCTTACGAGTACGCGAAGCGGGGGGCGTGTGGGTTTCCCGGCGTTCGAGTTAGGCTGCGCGGGTGCTGGTTGCGAAGCGCGGGGGTTGAAAAACGGTTGTGGCGGTCAGATTGCTGGGGACCTTCGAAGCCGCGCTAGCTTCATAAAATCAGACGGGGAGCGGATGCGTAAATCCAAAAACTAATTGCCCGTGTACATTTCATCTATTCGCTTTCGGTCGCACCTTTAATCTTACGGGCTCTGAAGCCGGAAGAACTCTTGTGGCCAGGACCCGGCCGGAATCTTGATGGTAGGGTTCCAATTAGTGGACGTGAACTTCAGCCGTACCGACCAGTCGAGGAGATTGGTAGAACATAGCACCTGGTAATTCCTGTCGATTTCGGTCCGCATTTGGATGTCGATGCTTCCATCACGCAAGGGGGGTGAGCATTGGATGCCAAGCTGTTGAGCACGCGCCGTATGTCGAGGGCCTCCATGGAACATCGGCCATCCGCTTTGCATCAGGGGCCTGCCACCAACCAAGGCATACAACGACCGGCCAGTGCCAATGTAGAGGGTTCC
Organism: Verrucomicrobiia bacterium; assembly: GCA_017880715.1. GTDB lineage: Bacteria > Verrucomicrobiota > Verrucomicrobiia > Limisphaerales > UBA1319 > JADGRT01. The sequence continues at coordinate 1,319 of JADGRT010000290.1, forward strand.
GTCCGGGCTAATCACCGGGGACGAGGGGGTATCGAAGGCCAACGGGTACGACCAGATGTTTGAGCCCAAGGAATCCATCGCCCGGAAGTAGCCGCCGGCCGCAAGTTCAGCGATATACACGTTGCCGATATCATCGATGGCAGGAGAGGCGGAGACGCCCGTGCCTTTATCGAGAGACCAGCGCCGGTTCCCCGTCTGAGTGAGGGCCAGCAAGCCGCCCCGCCCCGCCAAGTAGTAGCCCACATAGACCGAGCCATCCGCGCCGACTGCCGCAGAACTCTCCACGAATCCGGGTGCCAGGTAGCGCCACTTCAATTGGCCTTTGGGATCGATCGCGTAAACGTAGTTTTTATCGGTTCCAAGGTACAGTGTGCCATCCGGACCCACGGCCGGTGAGGCGTAGGTCGGTGCGCCGAGTGCGAAGCTCCAGTTCGTGGAGCCGGCCGGGCTGATCGCATAAAGATAGGAGCTGTCGGAATAAAGATTGGAACTGCCGGAAGTAACATAGATGGTTCCATCGGCACCGATCGCCGGCGATGACATCTGGTAGAGCGGAATAGTTATTGGCGATCGGCCAAGTTCAATCTGCCAGTTCGTGGCGCCTTCGGCGCTAACCGAATAGAGCCTGTCGTAGCGCTGCCCATAGCCTCTGATGTAGATGGTCCCGTCAACACCGAGAGCTGGGGAGGAGACCGGCTTCGACTCCGCAGTCCTGAAAATCCAATTGGTCTGTCCTGCGGGACTGAACGCGAGCATCTCTCCGTTTGCGGTTCCCACGTAAATGGTACCATCCAGGCCGATGCAGGGTGAGGACCGACCCGCATTCCCGCCAGTATAGTTCGTCCACAAGGTCTCGCCCCCACGTGAAATGGCCAAGAGACAACCTCCGGTCGAAGCGCTGGTCGTGGCCGCAACGTAGATCGTCCCATCGGCACCCAACGCAGGTGAAGAAATGATATCGCCACCCGCATCAACTTTCCAGAGCTTCGCCCCGGGAGATTGACCAGTGGCGGCGAAAGGCAGAATCAAGAATAATCCCAGAAGACAAATGCTTCGCTGCCAGGGGGGCGGCAAGAAGAGGTGTGCAGCACAAAAGAGCACGTCGGGCGGTAGCTTTGGGTCCAATGTTCTCGGCTGTCTCGTGTTTAACGAACGATATAATTCAAGTAGGCTCATAGGTTTATCATAGGCTCAACTGCCATCCCGAATATTAATTACTAGGAATCGATTCCTACATAAGTTAATAATGACTGACAAACTGGGATTCGTTTCCTAGTTTCAATATCTGGTTCCAGGAGCAAGTTAATCACCAGGAAGTTGTGAGTCAATTTCAAAATGGAGGACCGGCTAAAGCTGAGGATTGTCCCTTTGCCTTCCGCCCACGTGCAGCGTCGGCTTATCCGCGTTTCTCATGGTTACGCATCCGTCGCTGCGTTTGGAGTTGCGGAGCTTGAGCGTGGTTGACTTTTTCCGGGCATTCGATTCCTGCACGTCTCCATGGAGGTTCCCCTTTCGAACCGCGCAGCTGCAACAATTTGATAGCCACTAACCAATGAACCGGAAACCATCGGCGGCAAAGTGAAAAGTGAGGCAAGAAAGTGCATAAGTAGCTGCTCAGCAATATGTTGCTGTTGACACAGAGAGGCTAATGGCGCTACTGGTGGCTCGTATGGCAGTGAACTCTACGCATTGCGAGTTCGATATGAGCGCCGGGGCTTGGTCCCGAGCGCGGGATGTCATTGCCGGCGAGGACGCGGTGAAGCGGGCGAGCGAGCGTTACCTGTCACGTCTGGATTCGCAGACGGATGATGAGTTTGGCGCGTACCAGTAAACGTAAACGGGTCTTGATATTGATATATGGGTGTGGATGGGTAGTCTCGGTCGTATGGCGCGTAGGGTCCGAGTTGAGTATTCCGGGGCAGTTTACCACTTGCTGAATCGCGGGAATCGGTGCGAGACGATTTTCCGGGATGAGGAGGATCGGCAGCGGTTCATCGCCACCGGAAAGCAGAGCGCAATGACTAGATTTCGACTTTCATCAAGCCCAGGGCTCAGTCCGTGAAAGCGCTAAACAGCGCCTGGATTTCCTCCTCGATCCGCTCGGGCTGCGCCAGCGTTTGCCCGATCTCCTGGCGCAGAAGCTCCCGGTAACGCCGGCGCAATCGGTGAACCGCCACCCGCACGGCGCCCTCAGTCATGCCAAGTTGCGCTGCCACTGGCGCATAGGGAATGCCGCTCGAACCCGCCATCAGGAAAGGCCGTAATCGTTCGAAGAGACGGGCCTTTGCTTCAGCGGCATTTTCTTCGGCCAGAAGGGCGATCACCCGCTCGAGCAGCGTGACCGCCCAGGCGCGGTCGTAGAGTTTATCCGGACTAAGCCGGTCGGCGGGATCGATTTGAAAGCGCGTGTCGGCGTCCTGCCAGTCGAGTGAGAGCGGGGCCACGCCCCCGCCGCGTTTTTGGCGGCCGGCCCGGTCCCATTCGTTGGCCAGGAAATGTTTCAGTGAGGCGAGCAGGAAGGCGCGGAACTTGCCCTTTTCGCTGCTGAGCTTTTCGAGATAGTTTTTTTCCAGAAAGCGGGCAAAGAAGGCTTGCGTCAAGTCCTCGGCGTCTTCCTTCGAATGGCCCTGGCGGCGGACATAGGCGTAAAGCGGATACCAGTAAGTGCGGCAAAGCTCCTCCAAAGCCATTTTCGATTGCGGCGTTCCGCGCCCGCCCGCGCTAAGAACGACCGTCCAGTGCGTCGTGGCAAAATAGTCGCCCGGCGCACCGGCGGTCGGAGTTGCGGGTTGGGAGGTCAAGTGCGCCTATTTGCCTTTTGTTTCAAAGACAAGCAAGTAAGGCACGGCGGGATGTCCCTGGGCATCCTTGAAGCCTTTGAAATTCCCGCTATTGAGCCAATAAGCATAGGTCTTGCCGGGTTCCAGCGTGACCTTGATCACGCACGTTTTTTGGTCGGCTTCATAGCGGGGTTTCCCAATCATCTTCGGCCCGGAATTTTGCCAGGCGGTTGACCAACTCCAGGAACCATCCGTCATCTCTTTGCTGAAGGTGACCTTGATTTCGACGACGCCGGGCGCCACATCCTTGGCGCCCGATTCCGGCACTGTTTTTACCACCACGGGTGGCATCGAATCTATGTCCTGACCCGGCTCGGCGGCGGACAAAAAAGCAGACGCAGCACCAATAACGAGGGCCGTAAGCCATGTAGTTTTCTTTATATGCATGTTTAGTTTGATGTTTTAGGTTGCGGTACCAGACGGTGCGGGATCTCAAGGAGAATCCTCCTTGCCGCTTGTCTGAAAAATGAGCAGATACGGAATGGCAGG
>JADGRT010000291.1 GCA_017880715.1 Verrucomicrobiia bacterium
TCGATCGACGGAGCGAAGGCGGCGCCGATGCCGTATCATCCCAGTCAACATGCATTTTATCTTTTTAACATTGGGATATCATCCGGACCGGGTGGGCGGAGCCTACCGCTATCTCACGGCCGTGGCCGAGCGGTTGGCGGAGCGCGATCATGTCGTGCAGGTCATTTACCCGAAGCCCGTCGCCGGGAGGGGAGAGAGCGAGGTGCGAAACGGCGTTCACCTGCATGGTTTTCCCAATCGGACGGGCCATCCCGTGACGAATTGGATCCAAGAAAATGGTTGGGCGCGCCAAACCTGCCGATCCCTTCGACCCTCCAGCGCCCAGCCATGTTTGACCGTCTTTGCCCACGCCTTTTTTGGCCCTTGCTTTAACCGCCGGTGGGCGCCGTCGGTTTTTCTATTCACGGGCCCCTGGGCCGAGGAATATCGTCTGGCGCAAAGCGGGCGGCCAGGGAGTTGGCGGCGAAAATGGCTCGACGGCTGTTTTCAGCTCGTCATGCGTCGCGTGGAGCGTCGGCTCCTGCAAAAGGTGCAGCGCATTCTAACGCTCAGCCAGTATTACCGGACGCAATTGCCCCGGTGGCACGGGAATCGCCTGGCACCGGTTACGGTTTTGGGCGGCGGAGTCGATTTTGACCGCTTTCAGCCCGACGCCGATCGCCGCGCGATTCGCGCCTCGTGGGGATTGACGGAGCAGGATTATCTCTGGCTGGCGGTTCGGCGGCTGGATCCGCGGATGGGATTGGGGGTTTTGCTGGAGGGATTTGCCGCCGTCGCGCGGGAGCATCCCCGGGCTCAATTATGGATTGCGGGTGACGGTCCGCAACGTGGCGAACTGGAATCCCGCCGGACACAACTGGGTTTGGACCAACGGGTGCGCCTGTTGGGGTGGGTGCCGGAAGACCGATTGCCGGGTTTGCTGGCGGCGGCCGACTGCGGCATCATGCCTTCGTTGGATTTGGAGGGTTTCGGGCTGGCGACCGCGGAAGCCCTGGCCTGCGGCACGCCGGTGCTCGGCTCGCGGGCCGGCGCAACTCCGGAATTATTGGAGCCTCTGGACGCCGGGTTGTTGTTCGAGGCCGGTTCGCCGACGGCCCTGGCTGCCAAACTGCGCGCGGTGTTGGAGGGGAGACTGGCGTTGCCGTCACCGGCGCGATGCGTCGCGTATGCGCGCGAACATTTTTCCTGGGAACAACCGGTGACGGCCCTGGAACTGGCCTTCCGGGATCTGTGTCTCGCTCGCGGCCCATCATGAGAATTCTGGAGCTGGGAAAATTCTATCTGCCGCATCATGGCGGGATCGAGACCCTGTTGCGATCCTGGTGCGAAGGATTTGTGCGCCAGGGCGCCCAAGTCGATTGCGTGGTGGCCAACGACGTGGCCCGAACCTGTCACGAAGTGATCCACGGGGTGCGCTTGCATCGTCATGCCAGTTGGGGCATGGTGGCTTCGACTTCGATATGCCCGGCTTATATAGGCAGCACCCGGCGATATCCGGCCGATCTTTGGCACGCGCATTTTCCCAATCCACTGGCCGACCTGGCCTGTTTGGCGGGGCCGCGCTCGACGCCGTTGGTGCTCAGCTATCATAGCGATGTGATACGTCAGGCGCGATGGCTGGCGTGTTACCGGCCGCTATTGCGCCGGTTATTGGAACGGGCGTCGCGCATTGTGGTGGCGACGCCGCGGCACCTCGAGTTTTCGCCCTGGCTGGGCGCGTATCGGGCCAAGTGCGAGGTGATTCCCTTTGGGATCGATCTGACACGTTATTCCGGGACCGAAGCCACGCAATCAGCGGTCGCGGAGCTGCGCCGGAGCGCGTCGGGACGGCCGGTGTTGCTGACCATTGGCCGCCTGGTGGGCTACAAGGGACAGCGCTATTTGATCGAGGCGGCGCGGCACTTGGATGCGGAGATCTGGCTGGTGGGCACCGGTCCGCTGGAGGCGGAACTCCAGGCGCTGGCCGGGGCGTGTCAGGTCCGGGAGCGGATTCGCTTTTGGGGGGCGGTGGAAGAGGCGCGGCTGCCGGTTCTGCTGCAAGCGTGCGACGTGTTCGTGCTGCCTTCCATCAGTCCGAACGAAGCGTTTGGCATCGTCCAGGTTGAAGCCATGGCTTGCGGCAAAGCCGTGGTCAGTTGTGAATTGCCCTCGGGTGTGCCATATGTCAATCAGCACGAGGTGACCGGCCTGGTCGTCCCGCCGGCGGATGCGGCGGCGCTGGCCGCTGCTTTGCGCCGGCTGTTGGCCGATGCGGCGCTGCGAACGCGGCTGGGTGAGGCGGGGCGGCAGCGCGCGCGCGCCGAATTTGAAGAGTCGCTAATGATTACGCGATACGAGCGTTTGTTCGAAAACTTGTTAGGTAAAAAAACACTGGCATGAGGACTTATTTTGTCACTCTCATTCTGTCGGCAGTGACGTCCTTTCTGATCACCCCGCTGGCGCGGCGTTTGGCGTTTCGCTGGGGAGCGGTGGATTTGCCCAGCGAGCGCAAAATTCACACCGCGCCGATGCCGCGCTGGGGCGGACTGGCGGTGTTTGCCGGGTTTAGCCTGCCCTGGATCGGTCTATTCTGGGTCGAGAATCAGATTACGGCGACGTTGCGCGATTACGAGACGTTGTTTCTGACGCTGATGCTGGGGGCGCTGCTGATGCTGGGGCTGGGGGTTTACGATGATGTCAAGGGAGCCAATGCGACGCAGAAGCTGTTGGTCCAAACCCTGATCGCGATCGGCTTGTATTGTGGTGGCTACCAGATCAGCCGGCTGAGCAGTCCCTTTGGAGCGCCGTTCGAGCTGGGCTGGCTGAGTTTGCCGGTTTCGGTTTTATGGATCGTGGGATTAACCAACGCGATCAATTTGCTGGACGGCATCGATGGGCTGGTGCCCGGGGTGACCGCTTGTATTGCCCTGTCGCTGGCGGTGATCAACATCCTGAGCGGGCAGGTGCTGGTGGCGCTTCTGGCGCTCTGCCTGGCCGGGGCGTGCCTGGGCTTTTTACCCTACAATTTTTCTCCCGCGCGGATTTTTCTGGGGGATTCGGGCAGTCTGTTTATTGGCGTGGTGCTGGCGGGCATTGGGATTTTATCGCTGTTCAAGGCCGCGACGACCTCTTTGATCGTGGTGCCGCTGCTCTTGTTTGGCGTGCCGTTATTCGATACCGCTTCCGTGGTGGTCGGCCGGCTGGCGAGACGGGTGCCGTTGTTTCAGGCCGACCAATCGCACGTGCATCATCGCTTGCTGAAACGGGGGTTTAACCAGCGGCAGGCGGCCATTGTTTTGTATGGGATTACCCTGTTTCTGGGAGGGGTGGCGGTGGTTCTGACCTGGCAACAGGCGGTCGCCATCGCCATCGGGAGCGGCGGGGCGGTGCTGGTGTTGGCGTTGTTGATTCGCTGGCGATGGATTTCCCGCCATCGCGAGGAGAAGTTGCCACCAGAATCTCCTGAAGAATAAACCCGGGATGGGGCGGGCGCATTGTTGCCAGCGCCCACCCGACTCTGGTAATTTTAGCGCATGAATATTCTAGTCACCGGCGGCGCCGGATTCATCGGATCTCATGTTTGCGAACACCTGCTGCGCTTGGGGCATGCGGTCTGGGCTTTCGACGATCTGAATGACTTTTACGATCCCTCCCTGAAGCAGCGCAACCTGCAGGAAATCCGGGCGCTGGGCCGGCCCTTTACGTTTGTTCATGGCGACCTGACGAGTCCCCTGGCTGTGCAGGCCTTGTTTGCCCAGACGACCTTCGATCAGATCGTTCACCTGGCGGCGCGCGCCGGGGTGCGGCCCAGCTTGCAGGAACCCGCCTTATACCAGCGGGTGAATGTGGAAGGCACGGTGCATTTGCTGGAAGCCGCGCGGCGTCAAGGGGTCAAGAAGGCGATCATCGCTTCTTCGTCATCCGTTTACGGGATTAATGCGAAGGTGCCTTTCAGCGAGTCTGACCCGATTTTTCAGCCCATATCGCCCTACGCCGCCAGCAAACTGGCCGTTGAAGCGCTTGGGCACGTGTACCACCACATCTACGGAATGGACGTGGTCATGCTGCGGTTCTTCACGGTGTACGGTCCGCGCCAGCGTCCCGACCTGGCCATTTACAAATTTGCCCGGATGATCGCGGCGGGGCAGCCGATTCCGGTGTACGGCGACGGATCTACGGCGCGCGATTACACCTTTGTGAATGACACGGTAGATGGCATTGTGGCCTGCACGCAAAAGGAGTTCGGTTACGAGATCATCAACCTGGGCGAATCGCAGACGGTCAAGCTGAGCTATTTAATCGAATTGCTGGAGCAGGCCCTCGGACAGAAAGCCGTGTTGGATCGCCAGCCGCTGCAACCGGGCGATGTGCCCCTGACATTTGCCGACATCCGCAAGGCCGAGCGGTTGTTGGGTTATCATCCCCAGACCAAGATCGAAACCGGCATTCCGTTGTTTGTGGACTGGTTCAAGCGAAACCTCAAATATCAACAGGTTCTCCGCACGCATGAAAGATGACGCTAGTCGGAGCTCGGGTTGCGGGCAAGAAAACAAAAATGGTTTTCGCCCCCGGTCTTTAATGCATGAAAGCGGGGGACAGCAAATAGAGCCGGCCGGCCTGAAGTTTGGGGAGGTCGATCCCCAGCTCGATCTTGACACCTTTGGC
>JADGRT010000029.1 GCA_017880715.1 Verrucomicrobiia bacterium
CGAAGCGGGCGTGCCCTTCAAGCTATTCCACATGGCGGTGAGTGACCGCAACAACATGATCACCGACGCTCAACGGCTGGCGGACGGGCAGTTCAGCCTTGTCTTTGGCGGTGAGTTCGGTCGCCCATACGTTGTGGAATACTCAACGAACCTGGAGTATTGGGCGCCACTCGCTACCAACGTGGTGAACGGCTTAGGAGTTTTGGAGTTAACCGACCCATCAGCCACGAACCGGTCGCGGAGCTTCTACCGAGTGAACGCGCCGTAGGAACGCCGAGCGATGAACTTAAATTCGAAAGTTGATTAACCACAAAGATCACAAAGATCACAAAGAAAGCCGTTTGCACACGCTCTTAGACACACCCGATGGGTGAGCAGGTGGTTACCTGTGATCCATCGCTTCTATGCGATCTATGCGTTCTTTTGTGGTTAAACTGCTTTCCCCAGGATGAAGTAACCGGTGTCCAGAAAATCATGGTTTCTTGGGCAGGCCGTAGAGGTAGTGGTCGTGTTGGGTCGCGCCATCCGCGGGCCAGTCAGGATTATCTGGGAGTTCCTCGAGAGATCTGAGCAACTTCATGAGCGGCCGGTCCTCGGCAGAGAGCGGCACGCGTTTCTTGAGCGGTTGCACGCGCACCTCCAATGCGCAATCCACCGGCAGGCTCACCGGCGCGTCCGGGATGAGCACCTTGCCGTCGAAATGGGCTGTTAACACCGTCATACGCGGTAAAGGTAGCCGCTTTGCCCAACGGAAGCGAGCGGGAAAATAGTATATTGCAGTCCAAGCCGGTCATCTCGGGGCGAATAATTCCTCGGCCAGTTCCGCCTGCGAAACGACGGGCGACAGCACTCGATGGCCTTTGAGGGAGCGAACACTAAGTGGCGCGCCGGGAGCCGCTTCATTTTCTGACGCAGGCACCAGCTTCGCCACAAGTCGGTGGTTTTGGGTGAGTTTCCATGAACCCGGTAGGGCTGAGCTGCCGCTCAGCCCTGATATTTGGGCGGCGCAGCAGCACCGCCCTACCCCCAACGTTCATGGTCCCAAGGCGCGCCAGGTTTTTGGGATGGGCGGCTCTCCATGAACCATCGCTCCCGCGTAACGCCGACTTTCCAGTCGGCGCGTTGGCCGGTTGGAAAACCGGCGATACAGAAGCTCCTCGGTTCATGGTCCCAATGCATGCGAAAAATCGAAAGGCGGCTCTCCATGAACCTCCCCGCTCGGAGGGCGGAGCTCCGCGACGCCCCGACTTGTCGTCCTCGTCCATCGTCCTCGATTTTTTCATTCCCATTTTCGAGGACGAGGGACGAAGGATGAAGGACGAGGACGAACGGGAATAGATGGGGACTCGCGGAGTTCGTCCCTCCGAAAATTGCGGTTTTGACATCAATTCCGCCAGTGACTAGCGTTCGGCCATGGAATGCCTGCACGCACCGTGGCGTATTCAATATATCCTGGCGCCCAAATCGCTCTTGTCGGAGCCGTCGGTCTTCTCCGCCATCGCTCAGTCCGGCGAGGATCTGGCCAATCACGTCATCGCCCGGCAAAAGTCTTGTTATGCCGTCTTGAACACCTACCCTTACAATGGCGGACATTTGCTGGTGGTGCCTTACCGGCAAACCACCGATTTCAACGGCCTGACCGATGAGGAAATGCTGGATTTGATGAAGCTGGTCCGCCGCTGCCAGAACGCCCTGACGAAGGTTATGAAGCCCGATGGCTTCAACGTGGGCATCAACCTCGGCAAGGTTGCCGGCGCCGGGGTGGCCGAGCACCTGCACATTCATGTTGTGCCCCGTTGGAACGGGGACACGAATTTCATGCCGGTCCTGGGGCAGACCACCGTGCTGCCGCAGGCGCTGGACGACGTGGCCGCCAGCCTCCGCGCGGCGCTCAGCGAAGAGGCCGCCGGTTGAAAGGGAACTGATTATGGCTTCCGAGACCCTGCATTTCGAAAACGCGCGGCTGGTTCAGCAGTTGTTCGGCAACAATACGCAAAACCTGCAGGCCCTGGAAAAACAGCTCCAGGTCAAGGCCACCACGCGCGAGGGCTGGATCAAGTTGGAAGGAACCACGGAAGCCATCGATCGCGCCAAGCAGATGCTCCGGTTGCTCGAAACCGCCCTCAAGGCCGGCTCCACGTTGCGCAATCGCGATTTCAACTACGCCCTCGATGTCGTGCAAACGGATGGCATGGCGGCCCTCAAATCGCTGCACGCCGAACGCGTCCAAACCTCCACCCGCAAGGCACTGGTCACGCCCAAGACCCTCGGCCAGCAGAAATACATCGAGGCCATTCGCAAATTCGACATCACGTTTGGCGTCGGCCCCGCCGGCACCGGTAAAACTTACCTGGCGATGGCCATGGCCGTCTCGGCGTTGCGCGAGGAGAAATGCTCGCGGATTATCCTCACCCGTCCGGCCGTCGAGGCGGGAGAGTCTCTGGGCTTCCTGCCGGGGGATCTCTACGAAAAAATCACGCCCTACCTCCGTCCCTTGCATGATGCCTTGTACGACATGATGCCGGTGGAGGAAATCCAGAACCACCTCGAACGCGGCGTGATCGAAATTGCCCCGCTGGCCTACATGCGCGGCCGCACGATGAACCACGCCTTTGTCATCCTGGACGAGGCGCAGAACACCACGCCCGAACAGATGCTGATGTTCCTGACCCGCCTGGGCCACAACTCCAAGGCCGTGATCACCGGCGATCCCTCGCAGACCGATCTGCCGGCTCCCAAACGGTCCGGACTCAACGAAGCGCTGCGAGTGTTGCGCGCGGTGGAAGGCCTGGCTTTTGTCGAATTCCAGAAACGGGACGTGATCCGGCATGCCTTGGTTCAGCGGATCATCGGCGCTTACGAGGAAGCCCGTCAGAAGTCGTCGTGAACTCCAACCCGGCGAACGAACTCTGCCTGCGCAACCGGCAGCGAACGCGCCGCGTGAATCGGCGCACGTTGCGGCGCATGGTCGAGTGCCTGTTGCGGGATTTGCTGGCCATCGAGCGTTTCGAATTGGGCATTTACCTGGTGGAAGCCCCGGAAATGACCCGCTTGAATGAGCGGTTCTTGCGACATGCCGGCTCGACCGACGTCATCGCCTTCGATCATGCCGCTTCGGTTGCGGGATTCTCGTGGGTGGATGCCGAGCCCAGTTGCCCGCCTTTGCGTCGCCCGCAGACAGGTTCTCGTCCGTTGCGGACTGAAAATGAACCAACGCAAATCGAATCGCCGGGTTCGACCGAAGGTAAAGCTGCTGCGACCGGGATGCCGGCGCGCCGGCCGATCGTCCCGAGTTTCAGCGATGGTATCTACGGCGAAATCTACGTTTGCGTGGATGAGGCCCTGATTCAGGCCCGTCGTTTTGGCACCTCCTGGCCCTCCGAGTTGGCGCGCTACATTGTGCACGGTGTTTTGCATCTGTTGGGCTACGACGATTCGAAAGCCTCCAAGCGACGCCGCATGAAACGGGAAGAAAACCGCTTGTTGAAAGCCTTGAGCCGTCGGCGTTTGGTGTCCACGCTTTATTTGCGTTAACTGGCGGATTTAGATTTACAGGCTCCGCCTGGGAATTTCGAGCACCGCCGGGCGCGGTTGGACGAGCCGGGGTTCAGGCGAGGGCAGAAAGGCCGGGGAAAGGCTCGAGGGGCCAAGCGTTCTCAGGTTGAAATCGTTGGCGCCGGGCAGGGCGGAGCGAGCGGGGCCGGCAACGCCCGAGAGGCTATCCAAGGAGCCTGGCCTTCCGGCTGGCAGGAGAGACGACGATTGGGGCAGCACCGGTTGCAGGCTTTGGCGCGTGGAGTCGGACAGGAGGGCATTGATGGGATCGGAAGGACCGGCCAAAGGATTGGCTTCCGACGGGCCGCTCAATAATTGTCGGAATTCCTCCGTCCGCCTTTTCTGTTCATGGTTTGCGTCGAATCGGCTGCCCAGAATTGAAGAAGAGCTGAGCGGCTGCAGGCTGCTGGGACTTTGGAAAGGGTTCCTAAAGGCGGTGTCCGCGTTTGGGCTGGCGTTCATATTGACCCGGCCCTGGTCGAATAAATGGTCAAATCCTGAGCTGACCACCTCCGTGCCGCTGGCGTTGGCTCCGAAGGGCGAGGCTCGGCGCTGGGTGTCATCGACCGACTCGGATTCGATCGCGGATTCGTCATTGCCGTGTTTGGCCGCGTTTTTCTTGTCCTGATCACCCAGGAGGAAACGTTCGACCGAGGTTTTGGGTTTGGTGTTGACGCTCGTCATGAGATCGTCATCCATCCCAATCATCTCCTTCACGGCCGAGTTATTGTTCAAATCCTCGGTGGTTCGAAAGATCCAATTCTTCTTCTGGTCGATCAATTCCTGCATCCGCTTGGTCGTCAGGATGCCCGGGGGCGAGGACGACGAATTGGGGACACTATCCAGCTCTGCGCCGTCGGCTCCTTTGATTTCCCTTAACGGGCCGGCTTTTTCCAGCTCACGTTCCTTATTGCTGGCCACGCCGGGGGCCTTGGTCTTCTCGCCGGTTCCGGAAAAGGTGACCCGATCCTGGGCCAGCGTCAGGCAAATGGAGAACGCCGCCAGCGCGATCGAAATCGCAAGCCGCCGGATCCATCTCTTGATTTGGCTGTTTTTCTCCGCTGCCATGACCTTTAATTTTTACCGCCGATACAGGTTCGCCGTCAAAGACCAAAATACCAGGCTTCAACCTTATTACGACCCTTTTCGCCGCTCTTGTGTTCAACTTAAATCCGGCAATTAACGCAACGTCGCCGAGACGCAACGCCACAAAGCCGAACGAATTGGGACAGGATTAACAAGATTAATGGGGTCACGTCTGGACATAAGACCTTCAGAACTGGAAAAGTGGCCCAGAAGTGGCGCAGACAAATAGTTTTGCAACTGGGTTTGAGTTGTAAGTACTTGCGGCTGAATGGTGCGTCCGACAGGACTTGAACCTGTAACCTTCTGATCCGAAGTCAGAAGCTCTATCCAATTGAGCTACGGACGCCCCGGCGGGAAGCCACCGGAAAAGCGTTGGTGCCAGAGGAGGGAATTGAACCCCCGACCAAAGGCTTATGAGTCCTCTGCTCTACCCCTGAGCTACTCTGGCGCAACCCATCCGAACTTGCGAGCGGGCATTATGCGTTGCGTCAAACGAGTGACAAGCAATTTCGTCCGTGGGATTCGCCGTTACACCGGTTTGCCTGATTTTCCTTGGACGTGAGTTGTTTGTATGTTCTGCTGAGATTCACCAGAATTGATCATGAGAACCTGTTTCGGCCTTTAGTTCATTAGACACAAACCAACCCCCCATGAGCAATCTGAGAACTGAACGCATTTCCTGGATGGAAGAAGAAATCAAGGACTGTAATCATCGACGCCGTCAGTCTCTCAAAATAAAGTCTCCAGACGGAGTCGCTGGACGTTGGGCGTTCCGGGACTTAGTGGGATGCCGCAAGCGCGGCGAGGTGTATTTGGGCTCCGTTTTTGAAGGGTTGGGAAATGGATATGACCCGAATCTATAAAAGCAACCGGCTGGAAAACCTGGTCGATCGTCTAGCGTCGGTCACACTCAAGTCGCCTTTGAGTTCCCCGTTCCAAGTCGAGCAGATCATCGTGCAAACGCAGGGGATGGCCCAGTGGCTCAAGTTGGAACTCAGCCGGCGCCAGGGAATGGTCGCCAATGTCGAGTTTCCCTTCTCCCGCGCCTTTCTATATAAGTTAATGGAAAAGGTCCTTCCCGAAAAGCCTTGTCCGATCGAACCGGCCGCCTTGACCTGGCGGATCATGGGAACCCTCGAAACATGCCTGGAAAAGCCGTTTTTCAGCAAAGTGAAGACCTACCTGGCGTCATCGACTGATCCGCGGCGGCTCTTCCAACTCGCCGAGCGCATCGCTAATCTGTTCGATCAATACAGTGTTTACCGGCCGGAGTGGATTGAGGCGTGGCTGCCGGGGCAAGAAACGCATGAGGATTCAGCCCACTGGCAGGCGGAGCTATGGCGGGCCACCCTGACCGACGGTCTGGCCTGTCAGGGAAAATTCCTTTATGACTTAATTCAAGCGCTGCAGCAGCCGGGTTTGGACGAAGCTCTCCTTCCGGAGCGGCTCTCGATCTTCGGAGCCACCAGTCTGCCGCCGATGTATTTGAAAGTCTTTGAGGCATTGGGAAAGCGCCTGCCGGTGGACCTTTTTTTGCTTTCGCCCTGCTCCGAGCATTGGGGCGATATAACAACTGCCCGAGAGGAAGTGCGTATCCAGGCAAAAACCGGGGATGGCACGTTGGATGCCAAAGCGCTTTGCCTTGACCGTGGTCATCCCTTGCTGGCTTCATGGGGAAAAACCGGGCGCGACTTTCACAATCTCATCCTGGAAAATGACAGCATCGAGGACGAGGAGAGGGATGATTACCGCGCGCCAGCGGTAAAAAACCTGCTAGGTTTCCTTCAGTCCGGAGTTTTGAAACTGGAGGACGAGGCAGCAGCGTCAACGGCTATCGAGGTCCGGCGTGACGACCGTTCGGTGCAAATCCACGCCTGCCACAGTCCGCTGCGCGAACTCCAGGTGCTGCGGGATCACCTGCTCGATTGGCTCGCGGTCGATTCTACCCTATCCGCGGGCGATATCCTCGTCATGCTGCCAGACGTGGAGGCTTACGCCCCCTTCGTCAAAGGCGTGTTTGGCACCATGGAAACTGGGGCTCCAGCCATCCCTTACACCCTGGTTGATCGCGGCGCCCGCCAGCAAAGCCCGCTGGTTGATGCCTTTGTCATGCTCCTGCGCCTGCATGGGAGCCGGCTCACTTCCACCGTCGTCACGGCCTTCTTCGAGACGGCAGCGGTGCGACGACGTTTTGGGGTGGACGAAGGCGACCTGGCCCAGATCCGCCAATGGCTGCAGAATGCCGGAATACGCTGGGGACGGAATGCCGCCCATCGTTCCCAACTCGGCCTGCCTTCCTTTGCCGAACACAGTTGGGAGCACGGGCGCGATCGGTTGCTGTTGGGCTATGCCATGGCCGACGACACTGAGGCCTTGGTCAGCGATCTGCTGCCATGCGAAGGCATCGAGGGTACGACCACGGATATCCTGGGGCGCTGGCTGGATTTTCAGCGTCGTCTGTTCGCAACGCTGGAGGACTTCACCGGGGACCGAACCCTGTCCGACTGGGCTGGTGCTTTGAACCAGGCGTTCGACACCCTGTTCCTGCCCGAAAAGGAGGAGGAAACCGCCGCCAACCATATCCGCCAGGTGCTCGACTGCCTGCGCCAGCAACAAGAAGCTTCACGTTTCGAGAAAAAGCTGCCGCTGCCGGTTATCCTTGAGCGCATTGTGCCTCTGTTTGAAGAGCCACCTGTGGGCAAGGCCTTCCTGCGCGGCGCCGTGACGTTTACCGGTTTGAACCCGATGCGCGGTATCCCGTTCCGCTTCATTTGTGTCCTGGGCATGCAGGACGGCGCATTCCCACGCTGTCCAGCCTCGCTGACATTTGACCTGATGGCGCAAAAACCGAAGCTAGGAGACGCCTCGCGACGTGAGGACGACCGCTACCTTTTCCTGGAAACGCTGTTGTCCGCCCGGGACTGCCTGTATATTAGCTACATTGGGCAGTCGGTACGCGACAACAGTCCACGTCCGCCTTCGGTGGTGGTCAGCGAGTTGCAGGATTATATCGCTGCGCGCGGCCGCCTGCAAAAGCCGGCGGGGGAACAGCAGGAGGGTGCCGAAGAACCATCTATCGTCGAGCAACTGCTGGTGACACGCCATCGTCTGCACGCATTCAGCCCGGCCTATTTCAGAGAGGGCACGGATCGGCGTTTATTCAGTTACTCCCCTGCCAGCGCCAAGATCAGCCAATCCCTGGTCAGCCGTGCCGAGCGATCTCCGGCAGGTTCTTTCCTGGCGACTCCGCTGCCGGAATTGGGTGAGGAGTGGAACCCCCTCGCATTGAAAGATCTCCAATCCTTTTTCCGGAATCCGGCAAAGTTCTTTGTCAACCACCGCCTGGAGTTCAAGTTGCCGGAGGACAAGGAACTATTACAAGATGAGGAACCGTTTGAGTTGAACAAATTGCAGGAATTCCAACGGAAGCAGGAAGCGCTCGAATCAGCGCTAGACGGTCGAAACCAGCCCAATCTCCTGCCACTGTGGAAGGGCCGCGGCCAATTGCCACCTGGCGCGGTTGGAACCATCCTGGGCAACGACCTGATCGCGGCAACCGGGCCCATGCTGGAGAAAATAAAACGAGTTATTGGCCCGGCCAGGAAAGTCCAGTTCGGAGTCGATTTATCCATTGCTGGCTTTAAACTGGAAGGGCAGTTGGAGGCCTATGAAGGAGTCGGTTTGGTGAATTACCGGCCCGCAACGGTTAGCTTGGATAAAAAGCCTGATGCGCATTTGAATCTGTGGATCGGACACCTTGCGCTATGCCTGTCCGGTTGGAACGGGCCCATGCAAAGCTATCTCATCGGGGAAGATGCGAACTGCGAGCTCACGAAAGTCGCCGATGCCGGAAAAATACTGGAAGGGTTGTTGGACATATACCGACAGGGTTTGCGCCAGCCCTTGCGGTTTTTCCCCAAGGCCTCCTTTGCCTACGCTAAGGCCATTTATGACAATTGCCCCGAGGACGAGGCATGGCAGAAGGCAAAGGCGGCTTGGATCGGCAGCCAATTTGAGAATGGCAGCCCGGGAGAAAGCGAGGATGCCTATTTCCGGCTCTGTTTCGGCAACGACCAGAAAGTGTTTGATAATCAGTTTCAATCCTTGGCTACGCTGATTTTTAACCCGCTGCTGAAACACCAGTTTGGCCAGATGCAAAAACCGCATGACCTTTGACCCCATTAGTACTCCTTTGGACCATGGCATCACTCGCCTCGAGGCGAGCGCGGGCACCGGCAAGACCTATACCTTGACAGACTTGTTCCTGCGGCTTCTGGTCGAACACAAGGTTCCGGCTACGGAAATCCTCGTCGTCACCTATACCAAGGCTGCCACGGCTGAGCTTCGAGATCGTATTCGCCGCCGGTTGCGGGAGGCGCTGCTCGTGTTAAAAAATCCCAAGACGGATGAGAAGCTGGCACAGGCCCTGGGAAAATGGGCGGGAACGGACACCCCTGAGGTCAGCGTGGTTGATTCCGTGCAAAAGGCATTGGAGTTGTTCGACGAGGTTTCCATCGACACCATCCATGCATTCTGCCAGCGAACGCTGCAAGACCGGGCGTTCGAAAGCGGCATCCTCTTTGACGAGGAACTGATCCCCGACCAACAGCGGCTGGAGCAGGAAGCAGCGGCGGATTACTACCGGCAACATATCTGCCATGCCGATCCAATCTTGGCGAGCTTGGGGCTTCGGCATGGACTGACCTCCGATGTCTTCAGCCGGATGCTCAAGGAATACCTCAAGCGTCCCGGGATCCAATTAATTCCGCAGCCTGCTCAGGACGCTCAGCATTTGGAAACCGCAACCAAGGAAGCTTTCGCAAGGTGCCAGTCCGCTTGGAATGCGGTTGGCCAAGACACGCTCGCGCACTACTTCGCAAATGCCGAATGGGCCAAAGGCAAGCATGCCAAGGCGGAGGCCGTCCGATCAATGGCGTCGATCCTGGATGACTGCATCCGCTCGGGGACCTCATACAGCGCGATTTGGGATGCCATCCACTTTTTCTCTGTCTCGGCTATCGACAAGGATACGAAAGTCGTGAAAGGCAAAAAGGTAGTGAGACCCCCGCTGCAATCCGTGACACCGCTGTTTGATGCGTGCGAACAACTGGTTAACCTGGAAAAAGAATACCTTCTGGCCCATCGCCTAGCCTTCCTGCAGTGGGCGCCCGAGCAACTGCGGATTCGAAAGCAACAGGCCAAGCAACAATCTTATAATGACTTGATCGCACGACTCGCCGATGCGCTGGACGGAGGTTCAGGCGAGGCTTTGGCGAATTCTGTCCGCGGAAAATACCGGGCTGCCTTGATTGACGAGTTCCAGGATACCGATCCGCTCCAGTGGAAGATTTTCGAGCGCATCTTTGGGTCAGATGGCGCTGGGATCAGCCCTTGGCTCTTCCTGATCGGCGATCCCAAGCAGGCCATCTACGGATTCCGCGGCGCCGACGTAAAGACCTACGTGGATGCCGCCGCCACCGCCAGCCACAAGTATTCCCTGGACACCAATTGGCGGTCCGAATCCGTCCTGGTACAGGCGATTAACACCTTTTTCACCAACGCGGGCAAGGACACCGTTTTTGTGGAAGACGGAATCGCTTTCGAAGCGGTAAATGCTTCCGGGAAGACAGACCTGGCGCCTTTGACTCTCAATGGGGAACGCCAACCGCCACTCCAAGTCTGGTCCTGGGTGAAGGATGAAGGAGTGACCATAGGAGATGCCAACGAAAAAATACCCGTCGCGGTTGCCGCTGAAATCTCCCGCCTCCTGCGGGATAATTACCGATTGGGAGGAGACCTTCGGCTCCAGCCTCGCGATGTGGCCGTCTTGGTGGAGTCGCATAAGCAGGCCCGCCGGATCCAATCGGCCCTCCATAATCTCCGGATTCCCAGCGTGGAACTGGCGGCAGAGAGTGTCCTGGAGTCAGCGGAAGCACGCGAACTGCAGTGGATTCTCATGGCCATCCGGGAACCTGGACGCGAGCATCTGATCAAATCCGCCCTGACCACGGACGTCCTCGGCTGGAGCGGCGACAAATTACAGGCACAAACCTCGCAGGAAATAATGTGGCAGGCCCGCCTGCAAAGCTTCACCGCCTATCGCAACTCCTGGGAGAAGGACGGATTCTTCTTTATGTTCTCCCTTTTGCTCCGCCAGGAGCAGGTCATTGAGAATTTACTGCACTTTGCCGATGGCGAGCGGCGAATCACCAATCTCCTGCACGTGGCTGAATTGCTGGAATCAGCCCGCCAGGCACAACACCTCAACCCTGTGCGCCTGGTGCAATGGCTCGAGGAACGTCGCGGTAGCGATGAAGCCGCCCCGGAGGATTACCAGCTTCGGCTGGAAAGTGACGAGGATGCCGTGCGCATCGTAACCATCCATGTCAGCAAGGGCCTGGAATACCCAGTGGTCTTCTGTCCCTTCCTGCAAAAAGATGGCACGGTGAAAAAAGACGCCGTTCTTTTCCACGACGCGGGCGGGGAAAAGATGGTATGGGATCTGAGCCCTACCCCTGATGATGCACACCAACGGAATGCTGAACGCGAGAGACTGGCCGAAAATGTGCGACTGCTTTATGTGGCCCTGACGCGGGCTCGTCATCGCTGTTACCTGGTCAGCGCCTCGTACAAATCGAGGAAGGTAGTTCAAGGACATCCTGCTTTAAGGGCAACCTCGCTGGCCTGGCTGCTGCATGCGTCCCCCACCGCGAAAGCCGATCCAGTCGGTGCCTTGGATGCGGTGCCACTGATTCAAGAGGATTGGCAGGGGCAACTGCGTAATCTCACCCGGGGACCGGATGGCCAGGCAGGCTCACCCAACATCGCCGTGGTGGATTTCCCCACGGAACCGGGCCAGCCCTGGCAGACCGAACAAACTTGCACGGAGGAGTTGAAAGCCCGTTCCTATTCCCGGGGAGAGATTCGGCATGCCTGGTATCTGTCCAGCTTCTCCCTGCTCGCCAGCCGGATTGCCTTCCAGCAGGATCCCGCCCTGCTGGCTGACCAGCCGGACCGTGATGAAGCCGTTTCCCCCACCGCGTCTCTCGAAAGCGACGAGCAACCGGCGGCGGCGGCCACCGGCATATTCGCCCTGCCGGCGGGTGCCCGCACTGGGGAATGTCTGCACAAGATTCTTGAGACCTTTGATTTTGCTGCGGCCGCTGACTCTGCCGCCAACGACAGCCTCGTAAAAAAACAACTGGCAGCCTACGGGTTTTCTGAGAAGAACCATGCCGGGAGCGTCACAGAAATGCTGGGGAAATTGAGCCGCACGCCGCTGGATGAGAACAATCCCAAGTTCACGCTGGCCCAAATTTCGAGGGCGGAACGGCTGACCGAGCTGGAATTTCATTTCCCGACGCTTTACCTCGACGGCGCGAGCATCCTGCATTTAATCCGTAGTCGCGACTCGGGGACGGCAGCACCTGCCAGTCCGGTTAATCCCATCCCCGGCTCGCGGATCGAGTCTTTTCTGAAAGGCTTCATCGACCTCGTCTTCTGTTTCGATGACCGCTATTACATCCTGGATTGGAAATCAAACCACCTGGGCAACCGAATCGAGGACTATCATAAACAAGCGATGCAGGAAGCCATCACCGAGAGCTGCTACGATCTCCAGTATCATCTGTACACCGTGGCCCTGGACAAGTATCTCCGGATGAGGCTGCCGGATTACGAATATGAAAAGCATTTTGGCGGGGTGCTTTACATTTTCCTGCGCGGCATCAGCCCGGACCATCCCGACTTGGGCATCTATCGGGACCATCCCAAACCGCAGACCATCGACCGGCTGTCCTCGCTGCTGGGCTCATTCGCGGAGGTGAAATCATGAGCCAGCTTGCGTCCCTTTCATCGCTCCTGGAAAGCGAAGCCTTCAATCCCATCGACCGCCATTTCGCGGACCTGGTGCGGCGGCTCTCCAACCATGACTGTCCAGCTTTGGTCCTGGCTGCCGCACTCGTGAGCCGACGGCTGGCCGACGGGCACCCTTGCCTGCCCTGGGCGCATTTCGGCGGCCGTGCTTTTCCTGGAATGCCACTCGATAACAACCTGTCGTCGATCCTTTGCCCATCGCAGGAAGAATGGGAGCGGACATTGAAGGGGACGGGATTGGTTGGCCAGCCGGGCGAGTGCAAACCGCTGATACTCGACCGTTGCGGGCGCCTTTACCTCCAGCGCTTCTGGAGCTATGAGCAAACGGTGGCCAATGACATCCTGGCCCGCCTGCGACAGCCTCCTCTCGCCTTGGACGCTGGGACCCTCACGAATAGTCTAGCCCGGCTTTTTCCCGTCTCCACTCCGGGTGAAACAAACTGGCAAAAGCTCGCTGCCTTCACGGCGGTGCGGCAACGGTTTTGCGTCATCACCGGCGGGCCTGGCACCGGGAAAACGTGGACGGTGGCCCGTCTGTTGGCCCTGCTCCTCGAACAGCCGGGAAGCGAGAGCGTGCGGATCAAGGTGGCGGCACCCACGGGAAAGGCGGTTGCGCGCCTCCAGGAGTCGCTGGCGAAGGCCATGACGGATTTGCCGTGCTCGGATACAGTGAAAGCGCGGCTGCAGGCCAAGGACCTGACGACCACCATCCACCGCCTGCTGGGAACCATCCCCAATTCAGTGAAATTCCGGCATGGTCGGGATCATCCGCTGCCAGCCGAGGTGTTGGTGGTGGACGAATCGAGCATGGTGAGCTTGTCCTTGATGGCCAAACTCCTGTCCGCTCTGAAGCCGGATGCCCGGCTGGTCTTGGTGGGTGACAAGGACCAGTTGCCACCCGTGGACCCGGGGGGAGTGCTGGGCGATATCTGCCGGGCGGCCGAAATCAACCGCTTCAGTGAGGACTTTTGCAGTGACTATAAGCAATGCACCGGGGAGGCCTTGACCGGGGACACCGGTCCTCTCCGAGGCTTGCCAGATGTCGTGGTCCAGTTGCGGACGAATTATCGTTCCGGTGAAGCCACCGCCTTGCAAGACCTCAGTATCGCCGTAAACGAAGGTAACGCACTCGCGGCCCTGAGGGTCCTCCGCAAGCCTGCGGAGGCCAACGTGGTCGTCGCATTGAAGGCTCTTCCACAACCCAAAGACCTCAAAAAGGTGCTTCGGGATGCTGTCCTGGCCCATTATGGTCCTTTGCTGAAAGCTGGTTCAGCGGCGGAAGCCCTCACGGCGCTGGGTCGGTTTCGCATTCTTTGCGCGGTGCGCGAAGGACCCTATGGCGTGGTCACGATCAACCGGTTGGTCGAAGAGATTCTGGCGGAGGCTAGATTGGCTCCGGCTGACAAAGTCAAATTCGGCAGTTATCCGGGCAAGCCCGTCATGGTGACGGCCAACAACTATGCGCTCAAGTTGTTTAACGGCGACACTGGTGTTGTCTGGCCGGATGGGGGCGGCGGAACCCTCATGGTTCATTTTCCGGAGGAAACCGGCTTGGTCCGCGTCATCGCCCGCGAGCGCCTGCCCGAACACGAGACCGTCTATGCCATGACCGTGCATAAAAGCCAGGGCTCGGAATTCGACCGTGTTCTACTGGTGTTACCCGACCGGGAAAGCCCGGTCTTGACCCGTGAACTGGTTTACACCGGCTTAACGCGGGCCAGGCAGTCCATCGAGATTCTCGCCAATGAAAAAATCCTGCAGTCGGCAATCAAGGCCCACGTAGAACTCGCTTCCGGTTTAAGTGACCAACTTGCCCCGCAGGCCATTCCTCCTGGTCCCCCCACCGCTGGCTCATAATTTCTGTTGCAGTGACAGCGGATGTCACAGGTATTCGGGTAACCGATAACATCCCGATTTCGCCGGAGGAATCTCCGGAGATGCTGGGTCAGTTGCTGGGCCTGCTCTTGTTCGCCGGCGATTCACCCATTTGTGGCCAGCCCGAACGTGTGTTGGAAGCCCTCGCCCGGTCCAACAACCGAAGCCAGAACTGGGCTCGTGGGTGCAT
>JADGRT010000292.1 GCA_017880715.1 Verrucomicrobiia bacterium
TCGGCGTCGTATTTATGGTTGCCGGTCTTGTCCGCGAAACGCAGGCACCAGCCAACCACTCGGCCGGGGATCTGGTAGCGTTCCTCAATCTTGAGATAGTAATCGAACGATTCCGGGTATTTGCCCTGTAAAAAAAGCAAATCGCCTTTGGTCTCGAGGCCAGTCATGGAATAAGTTTCGGCGGCGCGGTCGGCCAGTTTCTCGGCTTCAGCGAGGCGTTCTTTGCGGAAATAATACTCGACCAGCCACCCGCACCGGTTGGCAATCCGCACTTCGTCCACGGTTTGCTGGATGGCTTTCTCATAAAAACCGGCGGCCTTTTCTTCCTGTTCGCGTGTGGCGAAGTAGTTGCCCAGGCCGAAGAAATAGCTGGCGTCCATCAACGCGGCTCGCGTCATGAACTGCTCGTAAACGGCGGGATTGTTGGTGGCTCGTCCAGCGATTCGGTTGAGCAGGTGGGGGGAGTAGTCCAGCAGCGGTCGGTACAGGGCCTCCATCGAGAGATAGTCAGGCTGGCGACCGAATTTGGCCTGAACCAGCGACCGCACCACTTCGGCGTCGTAGGGTGCGATTTCGTAGAGGCGTTCCAACCGGCCGACCAGATCCCGCTGGCCGGCCAGGCTGGCGTGATATAATCGAGGCCGCATATCATAGGCGGTTCCGGGCGGTGGGTTGTGCTTGTGCCAGGAACTGACCTGATTGTTTTGGGCGGGAGGGTAAAACTCGGCAAAACTGACGCGGTAAAAGGTGTAATTCCAGGCGCGCGGGGGGATGAGATGCGGTTGTTGAATCAGCAGCGGCAGGCATCGGTCGATGGACTCATGGTAGCTCTTTTCATCGGTGCAATTCATACGTTGAACAAACGGATAGAGACGCAGTTGCCCGAAGAGCCGGTTCGATTCTTGAGCGAATTCAGCGGCGGTTTCAGGGACGCCCCATTTGTGCTGCATGAAATTGAAGTTTTGCGCCAGGGCATGGCAGAGATGCCGCTGGCAAAATTGCGCCCATTGCCCCCAACCGATCACCCGAACCTGGATGCCGCCGGTTTGAGCCGGTTCAAAACAGCCGTGGGGCAATTCGTTCAAGGATGAGACCACCTTGGCATCGCGGAGATCCCGGCCCTGGGACAGTTTATAAAGGCGCTGCAGTTCATCCATTTCTTGCGCCATGCTTTGCTGGCTGAGCACATGTCCAAGCTCCACAGAATAATTCAATCCGTAAACAATCCGGCAGAAATCCGGCCGCAAGGTGAGGCCCGAAACCGCCAGCTTTTGCCAAGCCAGATCCGTGTTGACGGAACGTCCGTACGCCTCAAACCACATGACCCACTCCATCGGGGTGAGATCCTGCCGCGCGGCCAACTCGCGGTAGTCGCCAGTGATGCGTGCCCGCAAGCCGCGCGCCCAGGGGGCCAGGCTGGGATCCTTGGACAACTCGCTGAGCTTGTCCAGGGCCAGGCGCTGATGGTTCATGAGCGTGTAGAGGATGGCTTCAGCCAGTTGGCCTTCGCGGGTCAAGGGGCTGTCCTCCGATAGCGCCCGCGCCAGGGTCAGATGCGCCGTCATGCGGCAGAGGGCGTGACGGACGTCGTAAAAATCGCCCGAGTATTCCCGGAGCGCGAACACGCCCAGCACCAGGGCGGCTTTTTCGTGGAGCCAGGGATCCTGGAATTTGACGGCGAGTCGCTGCGAAATCTTCTGGTTGGCCTCCTCGATGTCTTCCGCGGCGAAATCGAGCAAGGCGGACGCCAGCGACTGATTATCCATTGCGCCTTCGACCGTTTTAGCCGTGGGGATTCCGATCGTTTCCAGCAGGTTGCTGGCGGTGGCGGCATAGACTTCCGGCGCCCAGATGGAGTGGTCGATTTTTAAGGCCAGTTTGACTGGCGGCAGGTTGCTGGGGAAAAGAATCTGAAGGTCATAGGCCGGTTGGCCGGGCGGCTGAGCCGACAACTCGCTGGCGGTGACGACCAGGGCATTGGTGGCGGGCAGCGTTTTCGCCTTCGCGAACCAGGCCATTTCCGCCAGATCCCGCACGATGGTTTCCACCACATATTGCGATTCGTCCTGGAAATGGGTGCGAAACACATTGTACCGGCTGTTCGCATCGGCCCCGGCATTGCCGGCAACTTCTGGCGTCGCTGGCTTCCGACAACCGGCTATCAGCGAAACCGCGAGCAGAAAACCCAACACCCTCCTGATCGGATCAATGGAACTCATAATCAAATGATGAATTCAAAATCAGAAAAAGAAAAGAAATATATGATTCGTGAAATGTACTAAGGCTAACGCATCGCGACCGAACGGTGTGACACGCGATGGCGAACACGCCTGCAGCGCGTTTAAAATATCCACTTTTTGTAGGAGCCGAGGTAACGAGGCTCAAATCTCCTTGGAAACGCCGGCTTATTTAGAGACTCCTTACGTCGTCTCCTACGCTATACGGGCGGCTACTGTTTCATGATTTGATCGAACAGGCCGCCGTCGGCGAAGTGGATTTTATGCGCTTTTTGCCAACCGCCGAAGACCTCGTCGATGGTGAACAGTTTGAGAGGCTGGAACTGGGAGGCATGTTTTTGAGCCACTGATTCGAGTCGCGGCCGGTAGTAATGCTTAGCTCCGATTTCCTGGCCGCGTTCCGAGTAAAGAAACTCCAGGTAAGCCTGCGCCACCGCTCGGGTGCCGTGTTTATCGGCGAATTTGTCCACGAGCGACACGGGCGTTTCGGCCAGGATGCTCTCGGAGGGCAGGACCACTTCCACCTGGCCTTTGCCCATTTCTTTCAGGGCCAGGAACGCCTCGTTTTCCCAGGCCAGCAGCACATCGCCGATGCCGCGTTGGATGAACGTGGTGGTGGCGCCCCGCGCGCCCGAGTCGAACACGGGCACATTTCGAAAGAGCTGTTGCACGAAGGCCCGGGCTTGCGCGTCATCGCCCTTCGTGCGATGTAATTCGTAACCATAGGCGGCCAGATAATTCCAGCGGGCGCCGCCGGAGGTTTTCGGGTTGGGTGTGATGATCGAGATGCCCGGTTTGATGAGGTCGTTCCAGTCCTTGATGCCCTTCGGGTTTCCTTTGCGCACCAGGAAGATAATGGTGGAGGTGTAGGGCGAGCTGTTGTGCGGCAGGCGCTTTTGCCAATCCTTGGGAAGCAAGCCGGCCTTATCCGCCAACGCGTCGATGTCATAGGCCAGCGCCAGGGTGACGACATCGGCTTCGAGACCGTCGATAACCGAGCGCGCCTGTTTGCCCGAACCGCCATGGGACTGGCGGATGGTGAGTGGAGCGCCGGTTTTGTCCTGCCACAGCTTGGCGAACTCGGTGTTAATCGCCTGGTAAAGTTCGCGCGTGGGATCGTAGGAGACGTTCAGGAGAATGACCGGATTGGGTGGGGCCGCGACAACCTCGAGGGCCAAAAGCAAGGCGAGGGCGGCGATACCAAGTGACTTGATGAGCGATGTCATAAGCAGAATTCCACGCTCCGGCTAGATCAGGTCGCTTTCGACGTCCACATCGGCGAACAGCCACGAGGATAGATAGCGTTCGGCGCAGGAGGGGATGATGACCACGATCTGTTTGCCCTCGTTTTCCGGGCGCTGGGCGACTTGCAGGGCGGCCCAGACTGCGGCCCCGCTGGAGATGCCGATAGGAATGCCATCGAGCTGACAAACCTCTTTCGAGATGGGGCCGGAATCCTCTTCTTTGACCGGGATGATCTCATCGAGGATTTTGGTGTTGAGCACCTCAGGAACAAACCCGGCGCCGATGCCCTGGATTTTGTGCGGGCCGGGTTTGCCGCCGGAAAGGACCGCTGACGACGCGGGTTCGACGGCAATGGCCTGGAAGCTGGGTTTGCGGGTTTTGAGGACTTCGGCGATGCCGGTAATGGTGCCGCCGGTGCCCACGCCGGAAACCACGAAATCGACTTTGCCGTCGGTGTCGCGCCAGATTTCCTCGGCGGTGGTTTGGCGGTGGATTTCGGGATTGGCCGGATTGGCGAACTGTTGCAGAACGACACTGTTGGGAATTTGCGCGTGGAGTTCATCGGCCTTGGCGATCGCGCCGCGCATGCCTTTGGCGCCCTCGGTAAGCACCAGCCTGGCGCCCAAGATTTTGAGCAGTTTGCGCCGTTCCATCGACATGGTTTCCGGCATGGTCAGAATCAATTTGAGCCCGCGCGCGGCCGCCACGAAAGCCAGGGCGATGCCGGTGTTGCCGCTGGTGGGTTCGATCAGGACCGTGTCCGCGTTGATTTTTCCAGCGCGAGTGGCCGCATCGATCATGGCCACCCCGATGCGATCCTTGACGCTGGACAGCGGATTAAAGAATTCCAGTTTGAGGAGAATTTCGGCGCGGGCGCCATGTTTTTTGGCGGTGCGGTTGAGTCGGACCAGGGGCGTGTTGCCAATGGTTTCGGTGATGTCGCCGTATATTTTGGCCATAAATTCAGTATCTCATTTCAGAATTCCACTCATTATCGCCAAAGGCGCATCTGCCGCCGTGGTAGCGCAGGTTTCCAACCTGCTGTATCGCCGACTTCCAGTCGGCAGGCTGTCCGCACACCCGGCGCCTGCGGATTGGAAATCCGCGATACAGCAGACTGGAAGTCTGCGCTACAG
>JADGRT010000293.1 GCA_017880715.1 Verrucomicrobiia bacterium
GGCGGTCAAGCCGAGGCTGAACAGAATGGTGGCAAGTACGAGATAATGGTTTAATGCGGGCATGGTGACATCAGTGAGTTACCAAGGATTTCAGTGCGTCGACCTGTAGTGTAGTCTTTCCAGGCTGCGGGTTCGCCGGACTTTCCAGTCCGGCGAAGATTCGAGCGACTGGAAAGTCGCCCGAACCAGCAGGCTGGAAAGCCTGCTCTACCAATCCGTCAAAGCTCATCGATTTTCCTCCCATCTGAATCCAATCCTTCCCCATGTTTCTCCGGCATGGCCAAAATGACGGCTCCGATCATGGCGGCGGTGAGCAGGAGGCCCAGCACCTCCAGCGGCAGCACGCATCGCGTCATCAACTGCTCACCCATGCGCTGCACGTTGATCGTTGGCTCCGGGGTGTTGGCCGCGATGAGCCGGATGCCGTTGGACGCGCTCAAGCTGATCAACAGGCAGCCGAGCACCAGCAGGCCGATCGCGGTGCCGATTATTCCTGAGTGCTTCGACCAGCGCACTTCGGGCGTCATGCCGGCGTTGCGCGTGAGTAAAATCGCGAAAATGACGAGCATGGCCACTGCGCCCACATAGATCAGGATTTGAGCGAACCCGACAAATTCGGCGCCCAATTGCAGGTAGAGCGCCGCCAGACCGGCAAAGGTGGCGGTGAGGCATAAGGCGGCGTGGACCAGTTTCCGAAGCCAAACCGCAGCGGCGGCACTTGTCAAAATGACCAGGACGAGAACGATAAAAGCCGATTTCATTTAACGGGCATACCGATAGTGTCGCGGCTTCCAGTGCCGATGTCGCATCAGGGCGGCGCCCAGCGCGACGAACGGCGCCGCTAGGGCGACCAGGCACAGAGCCCAGCGCCCCGCCAAAGGCCAGGACGCGGTGAATCGCCAGAGAGCCACCACCAACAGATTGATTAAGGCAAGCGGCAGCAGAAATTTCCAACTAAAATTCATAAGCTGGTCCACGCGCAAGCGAGGCAGGGTGCCGCGCAGCCAGATAAAAACGAACAGCAGCAGCAGCAGTTTGCCGAAGAACCAGACGAACGAGGGAACTAAGGTTCGATCGAGAAAGGGCAGGGGAGCATGCCAGCCGCCCAGAAACAGGGTGGTCGCCAGGCCGCTGACGGCAAACATGCCAAAATATTCGCCCATGAAAAAGAGGGCGTATTTGAATCCCGAATATTCGGTCATGAACCCGCCGATGATTTCCGATTCGCCTTCGGGCAGGTCAAACGGCGAACGGTTCGATTCGGCCAGCGCCGCCGTGAAAAAGATTAGGAAGCCGGCCAGCCCCCAAGGGGTTAACACATGCCAGCGCGGGATCAGGCCGAACACCCCGCCATCCTGGGCCCGCACAATTTCGACGAGTGAAAGCGAGCCGGACATCATGATGACCGCCATCGTGGAGATCACCAGCGGCAGTTCGAAACTGATCATTTGGGCGATGGCGCGCATGGCTCCCAACAATGAATACTTGTTGTGGCTCGACCAGCCCGCCATGAAGGCCGCCACTTCGGCGGCGCTCCCTACCGCGAAGAAAAATAACAGCCCGGCATCCAGGTCGATCGGCACCAGCTTCCTGCCAAACGGAATCACCGCGAACGCCAGGGTCACCGGCGCCAGCAACACGATGGGAGCGAGAAAATGCACCACCTGGTCCGCTGTCAGAGGGACGATGTCCTCTTTCGTGAGCATTTTAATGCCGTCCGCCACCGGTTGAAAAAGACCCCAGGGGCCGACCCGGTTGGGTCCCGGACGGTTTTGGATGCGACCCAGACCTTTCCGCTCCAAGAGCGTGGCCACCGCGAACAGCGTGGCAAATACGCCCAGGATGACCGTCACCGAAACCAGGCTGCCCACCCCGGGCTGCCACCCGGCTGGAAACAGGTTGACCATCCAGTGTTTCAATTGCACAAGCCAGGTTTCCAATAACATAATCGCTTAGGATTGAGCCTTAGTACCTCGTTTCAGAATTCCGCTCACGTATCGTCTGAGGAGCATCTGCCGCCGTGGTAGCGCAGGTTTCCAACCTGCTGTATCGCCGACTTCCAGTCGGCCGGGCGTGCGACTTAGGAGGCGCATCGGCACTTTCAAGCGCGTCCGCCATTCGCGCGGCCAGCGGATTGGAAATCCGCGATACAGCAGACTGGAAGTCTGCGCTACATGCGTGGCGTTTGTCTCCGGACTCCTCATTCGTGAGCGCATTTATGTAATGGAGTACTTAGGTTGCGCCGGGGTGCCGGCCGGCGGCATGCCGCCAGCCTTGGGCGCGACGTTCGTTTTGGCCTTGGCTTCCAGCAGGGCACGCTCGGCTGCCAGTTGGGCATCGACGGCCACCGCCTCGCTGGGGTGAATGGCGCGGTAATAGTCGTTGGGCTTGGCCAGGTCTTGTTTGTGCAGCAGCAGCCTGCCAAAGCGGTCCGGCCCGCTCAGTTCGAACACCTGGTCCATCTTGATGGCGTCGAAAGGGCAGACTTCGACGCATATCTGGCAGCTCATGCAGACCGAGACGTCGATGTCGAAAATAGCCGGATGTTTTCGGGGACGCCCGCGTTCGTCGCGTTCCGGCACGATATAGATGCACTGGGGCGGGCATTCTTTTTCGCAGATTTTGCAGGCAACGCAACGCAGGCCTTTCGCGGGATCATCGCCGTCAAAAACCAGGAAGGGGAAATTGCGGTTGTTTTCCGGGTGGACGCGGGATTGTTCCGGGTATTGGACCGTGACGAAACGCGCCGGATCGTGGTAACTTCCCAGGAAGTTCCGCGCCGTCTCGATCAGCCCTTTAATAATGCCGCCGCCCAACATAGGAATCACCTATCCACCTCGCCGAGCACGATGTCCACGCTGCCCAAGATGACGACCGCGTCGGCAACCTTGTGGCCGAGGCAGAGGTCTTCCAGGATGGTCAGGTTGATCAGGCTGGGCGGGCGCACGCGATAGCGGAAGGGATTAGCCGAGCCGTCGCTGATCAGGTAAAAGCCCAGTTCGCCCTTGGGCGCCTCGATGCGGCCATAGGCTTCCCCGGGCTTGGGTTTGAAGCCGCGCAGCTTCGACTTGGGATCGAGAATCGGTCCCTCGGGGAGGTCGCGCAACGCGGCATCCAAAATCGTCAGCGTTTCGCGCATCTCGAGGATTCGCATCATCATCCGGTCGTAGCAATCGCCGTGATCGCCCAGCGGCACGCGGAACGCGAAACGGTCGTAGAGGCCGTACCGATCGACTTTGCGCAGGTCATAATCGACGCCGCTGGCCCGCAACATCGGCCCGGTGATGCTGGCGTTGATGGCCAGTTCGGGGGACAGCACTCCGATGCCTTGCAGGCGCGCCAGGACGATTTCATTGCCGGTCACCAGGGCTTCGAATTCGTCCAGGAACCGCGGAAACTCGGCCACCAGCTTTTTCGCCTGCTCGAGCCAGCCTTCGGGAAAATCGATACGGCAGCCGCCAAAGCGCAGGTAATTGCACATCATCCGCGAGCCGCTCAATGCCTCGAACAGATCCAGGATTTTTTCGCGTTCGCGAAAGGCATACATCAGGGGCGTGCCCATGGCGCCGAGATCTTGCAGCAGAAAACCGACCAGGCAGGCATGGTTCTGCAGGCGGGTCAGCTCGCCCACGATGATGCGAATGTACTCCGCGCGCTCGGGCACTTGCAGGCCGGCGAGCTTTTCCACCGCCAGGGCGTAGGCCCAGTTGTTGGTCATCGAGCAGAAATAATCGAGCCGGTCCGTGTACGGCATCGAGCCGAGATAGGTCATGTTCTCGGCGAGTTTCTCGTGGTTGCGGTGCAAGTAGCCGAACACCGGCTTGAGTTTGACCACGGTTTCACCGTCCAGGACCAGATCCATCCGGAACACCCCGTGGGTGGACGGATGCTGCGGTCCCATGGAAACCTCGAGCAAGTCATTCTGCAGACCACCGTTTTCGGAGGGCTGCGAGACAATCCGGTAACGTTCGTTGGGGTTCGGACCCGCGGGCGGGAACGGCCGGCCGGCCGATGGCTGGCGAGCGAAGTCAACCATGCTTTACCTCCGGCGAGTAATGGCGCCTGGCCTTTTCCAGAATCTCGCCATGCGGCGTGGGCTCGTATTCGTAATCGTCCGGCGCTCGGTAATCCTTGCGCATCGGATGATCCTGAAATTCCTCCCACATCAGCAAACGGCGCAAATCCGGATGTCCGTCGAAAACGATGCCGAACAAATCGTAAATTTCCCGTTCTTGAAACTCCGCACCGCGATAAATGGGCGTGAGCGAGGGAACCTGAGTTTGGCTGGTTCGGTTTTCCGTGCGCAGACGCAGGATCAACGGCCCGTGCTTGCGCCGCATGGAATAGAGGTGATACACCGCTTCCAGAAAACCGGGTTTTACAATCGCGCGCGGGACGTCGAACTCCTGTTCCACCCCGGCGATGACTTTCTTAACCATGACGGTTTCGTTGACCGTGACATCGGGCCAATCGACACCGGTGACATTCGAGGCGTAATCGAAGCACAGCGCGGGATCGTCGCGCAAAAAACGGGCCACCGCGAGCGCGTGGTCGTTATCAACCCAAAGCGACGGCTGGTTGGCCGCGCTGCCGTTGGGGACCAGCTCCAGTCGGCA
>JADGRT010000294.1 GCA_017880715.1 Verrucomicrobiia bacterium
TGCTGTTGGGCAGAGAACTAACCTTCACCAGCGTGGCGACGGCCTGGGCGCCGGCGGCGTTGCAGCCTACGTCAATGAGGCCCGGCTGGATGATGTTGTCGCCGTTGGTAGCTACAATCCCATTGCCGCCATTGACGATGTCCGACTCAAAAACATGGTAGTTGCTGAGGATATATTGTCCGATAACCCCACTCAAAGCGTCTTTAACCTGAATTAGCGACCCGAGCGTGCCGCCGCAGCAATAGCCGTTGGCAAGGTCTCCGCTCCAGCCGCCGGAAGTGCCGAGTTGGATCGGGGGCGTCTGTTTCGCCGTATGGGACACTCCGCCGCCCCCGCCGCTGGGCTTGCCCACGGCGCGGAAACGATCCGTCAGTTGGGCCGAAACGCGCACGCCTTTGATGCCACGAGGCAACGCGCGCATGACTTCGCCATGGTTACTGGCCTCGGCGTTAACGAAGATCACCAATGTGATCTCGCCGTCATCGTCCTGCCCGACCGCGGTGCCCAGGATCTCGGGCATCGACATCAGGCCTGGCGTCAGCTCTTTTTGGACGGACATGACCTCCTTGACCCGCGGGTGGTCTTTCGTGATCTCAGCGTTCAGCGCTTGGGCCGCAACACTGCCCGGTAACAACGCGGCGGCAGTCAAAGCCGTTACGGTGCGCGCGATTCTGAGAATGACGTGTTTAATGTTCATTGTTCTCTTCCTTTTGAGTGCTAAGGGTTTTTCTTTAACGCTATCGCGGGGAAAGAAAATTGCTTTTCCCGCTACTTTCCGGCAATCTACGCCCGTGCCGGTCGCAGGCAAGGACATTTTTCAAATTTAAACTCAAGGTCTGGTAAGGAAAATAGGTTGTTTTAAGTTTGGCAGAGGATACCTTGTCCTGCGTATGCCCACTGCGTCACCGAATGAAACTGCGCCTGGCCCTCGGGGAGGGCGCGCCCAACATCAAGCTTTTACCCTGATCGAACTGCTCGTCGTTATCGCCATTATTGCGATCCTTGCCGGCATGCTCCTGCCCGCTCTGGCCAAGGCCAAAGCGAAAGCTCAACAGATCAGTTGCATCAACAACGTCAAGCAACTGAATTTGGTGTTCCACCTGTACGCCGGCGACAATGACGATCGCATCGTAATAAATAACGACTCGTCGACGCCCTGCTGGGTCGACGGAAGCTTTGCCGGCACGCCATCCGATGGCACGAACGTGACGATTATGAACGATCCAGCCCAGTCCCTCTTTGCCAGGTATATCTCGGCTGCGAAAAGCGCCAGCGTTTACAAGTGCCCCGCCGACAAAATGAAAGCCTCCGGCCTCGGGAGCACCGCCGGGACGCGCGTCCGCAGCTACGGATTAAACTGCTACATGGGTTGGGCGCCCGACACCCTCACCTATCGCACCTTACCGAACCGTACTAGTTACCAAGTGTTTAAAAAAGTGAGCCAGATCACCGGGATTTCCGCCTCCCAAGCATTCACTTTCGCCGATATCAATCCGGACAGCATTTGCCGCCCATTCTTCGGAGTTTACATGGAAAAATCCAGTTTCTACCACTACCCCGCAGCCTATCACAACACCGGTGGGGTATTCGGCTTTGCGGACAGCCATGCCGAAACTAAGAAGTGGCGGGATCCGCGCACGTACAAGTTCCCCGCCGGAATTAATTTTCACGACCATGATTTTGCCTCGGCGAATAACCAGGATCTGACTTGGATTCAGCAGCGTACAACCGCCAAGAAGTAGCTGTGGGGTGCATCTTGCGCGGTCACTCCGGCGACTTTTCTCCACCGGCCGAAATTACCGCATCAGCTTTAATCCGCGCACGACCAAAGGCTCGAAATCGTCGGGATTCTTCGTTGCCAGCAAGGCGCCAACACGAATAGCCACCGCCGCCACCTGGCATGAGGACCAGAGCGCGCGCCGGCGTCCGACAAACTGAAAAAGCTCGGCCGCCTTTTCCGCGTCCTCCGCCAAGAACGGCTCCGGTCTGGGAAACAACAGAGCGGCCGACCGGTGTTCCGCGTCGGTAAACGTCCCGGCGAGCAATTCAAACCAGGCGATGGAAGAGAGATTCAATTCTTCGCCATTCTCCAACCAGGTTTCCATTAGCCGGGCGGCGGTGGAATCCGCTTCCATCGCTTCGAGGAAAAACCACGTATCGAGGTGGATCATAAAAGCCAGGAATCCAGTTGTTCATGGGAATCATCCGTCTTGACCGGTGAAGAAACCGGTTCGACGCGCATCGGCACAGTTGCGGAGGGAAGGGGCGGGGCAGTTTTGAGGGGTGCAGTCCGGCTTGCTTTGACGCCGTCCTGCAAAGCTCGCAGCGCTGCCAGCCGGGGATTGGCATGCCGGGTGGAAAGCTGCTCTTTGGCGGCCGACAAGATAAGGCGTCGCAGAGTTTCGGACTTGGAGATCTGCCAATGTTGGGCTAAATCGTCCAGAGCCCGCACCGTCGGCACATCTAATGCATAGGTAGTTCTGACTGTTGTTATGGCCATAACTAAATATTATGGCCATACTAGTTTTTGTCAAACAGCAATTTTACGGCGGATAGGTGGCCTAAACGGCGACCGCTGACCGGGATCGCCTCTGGGTCGCGCGGTTGGCCGGCGGTTCGATCATGGTCTGGGGACAAGTTGTCCCCGTCCTTGAGGCGAGGGTCGCGGGCGCCTCGGAGCGCGGATGTACCCATCCACGCTCCGGTGTGCCGCGTTGGCGCTTTTGCCCAAAAGAAAACGGCCGCCGGCGAACTGGATCTGTTTACACCCTGGCGTATGCCTGTAAACCCAACCCTTGCCAACCCGGAGTATTCCCAGTAGGTTCTGCTGATCGAGCGGTTATAGCATGGGTATGAAGAAGCGATTTTTATACGGCGCGGTGTTGCTGGTCCTGGGACTCAACCTGTTTTGGGGCGCTCACCTTTATTTCAATTCGGTCGAGGCGGCTGACAAGAACGCCGACTACGAGAATATCGCGCTGTTCACGCGGGTGCTGCACCGGGTGCGCGAGGAGTATGTCGATGCGGACAAGGTGACCTATCAGGATCTCATTTACGGGGCGCTCAAGGGCATGTTGAGCACGCTGGATCCTCACAGCGAATTCATGGATCCGACAAAATATGAGGAACTGAAAAAAGACACCGAGGGCGTTTTTGGCGGGGTGGGCATCGTGATCGGTCTGCGCGATAATTATTTGACGGTGGTGTCGCCCATGGAGGATACGCCGGCCTTCAAGGCGGGCATTCTTTCCGGCGATCGCGTGATCAAAATCGACGGGAAGAGCACCGAAAAGTTCGGACTGCCGGACGCGGTGAAAAAATTGCGGGGCGAACCCAACACCGAAATCACCATCACCCTTCAGCGCCCGTCTTCGGGCCAGATCCGGGACGTCAAGCTCGTCCGGGCTATCATCAACGTGCCCACCGTCAAGGATATCGACGGCCGACGCGACTTTCCGCTGGGCGAAAACCAAATTGGCTATGTTAAGCTGACGCAATTCGGCGAACAGACCGTGAAGGATTTGGAGGAGGCTCTGAGTAAACTCCAGGGCCAGGGCATGCGCGCCTTGATCCTGGATTTGCGCGGCAACCCGGGCGGCTTGCTGGATCAGGCCGCAAAAGTGTGCGACAAATTCCTCCCCAAGGGAAAGTTGATCGTTTCCACCGAGGGTCGCGATCCGTCCAAGCGCATCGAATACCGGGCCAACGGGCGGGGCAAATGCCCGAATTGGCCGCTGGCGATCCTCGTGAACGGAGGCAGCGCCAGCGCCTCGGAAATTGTCTCCGGCTGCCTTCAGGATGAGAAGCGAGCCATCATTATCGGAGAGCAAACCTTCGGCAAGGGATCGGTTCAAAGCATTCTTCCCTTGGAGGGCGGGGCCGCCCTGCGGTTGACGACCGCCAAGTATTATACCCCCAGCCACAAGGTCATTCATGAACGGGGCATCACCCCGGAAATCACCATTCCCGTCACGCCGGAGGAAGAGGAGGCCCTGTACTTGAAGCGCACTCCGGGCGGCCAGGAGGCCATCGAAGCCATGGACGCGAAGAAGCGCGAGTTTGTCAAAAGCGTTCGCGATCTCCAGTTGGAGCGGGCCACCGATGTTCTCAAGGGCATTTTGATCTACACCCAGCGGACCAACGAGGTGGCGAAACTAGCGGGCAAATAGGCTTTGCGGCGCTGGCCTGAAGTCGGACCCATAACCCCATTTCCCCGGAATTCACCCATGCTGCTTCTGGCGCTGGAGACTTCGTGTGACGAGACCAGCGCGGCCGTCGTGCGGGATGGCCGGGTGCTCTCCAATGTGGTCGCCTCGCAAATCCGTCTCCATGCCGAATACGGCGGGGTGGTGCCGGAGTTGGCCACCCGCGAGCATCTGCGCAATCTGCCGTCGGTGGTTGCCACCGCCTTGCGAACGGCGGGTGTGACTTCGGGACAATTGGAAGGCGTGGCCGCCACGCGAGGCCCCGGTCTGCCTAACGCCTTGATGATAGGATTCAAAGCCGCGCAGGCGATGGCTTTTGCCCTTGGCAAACCCTGCCTGGGCATCAACCATCATGAGGCGCTCCTGTATTCGGCTTGGATCGCTGGCGACCCGCCCCGGGC
>JADGRT010000030.1 GCA_017880715.1 Verrucomicrobiia bacterium
CGCTTTCCGGGGCGGCCGTGAGCCAACTGGGGGCCGACAGGAATCCCGCTGCTCCGGCCCAAGCTGCGCAGCCCAGAAATTGCCTCCGACTCAAGCCACATTGCGCGCATCCGGAAATCAAATAATTTTTTTTCATAGAAGGCCTTTTGTCATGCCAGGAGGTTCTTGTAGGTGATTACGGCTTGAAGACTCTCACGCGGTGGAAAAAAACTCAACGGTATTTTCGGCGGATCCAGGCATCGCCAGGTAGCGCAGACTTCCAGTCTGCTGTATCGCGGATTTCCAATCCGCAGGTGCCGGTGGGTGCGGACAGCCTGCCGACTGGAAGTCGGCGATACAGCAGGTTGGAAACCTGCGCTACCACGGCGGCAGATGCGCCTCTGGCATTCTGCTTGTTTTCAGTCCGGCAGCGGTGAAGATACGGGCATGTTAAGCCGAAAGAAACACCGGTATTTTTGCTCAGCTCACATCTGGCTTGGCGTCTGGCTCATGGCTATCGCGGTGGCGGCCGAGGATCAGCCGCAATGGGGCCAGCGGTTTTCCCGAAACATGGTGTCGGAGGAGAAGGGTTTGCCCCAATCTTTCGATCCGAAAACAGGTCAGAACATCAAATGGTCGGCGCGCCTCGGCACCGAAACCCATGCGACGCCCGTGGTCGCCCAAGGACGGGTGCTGATCGGCACCAATAACCAAAATCCGCGCAATCCGAAAAATCAGGGTGATCGCGGTGTGCTGATGTGTTTCGATGAAAAGGATGGGGCGTTCCTTTGGCAGTTAGCCGTTCCCAAAATTACCAACAGCGTCTATTGGGACTGGCCGCGCGCGGGCATCTGCTCACCGGCAACGGTGGAAAGCAACCGCGTTTATATCGTGAGCAACCGCGGCGAGGTCATGTGCCTGGATCTCGAAGGCCAGGCCAACGGGAATGATGGACCTTACCGAGACGAGGCGCGGCATGCGGTTCCGCCAGGCGATGCGCCGGTCGAAATCGGTTCAACGGACGCGGACATTCTCTGGCTGTTTGACGTGCCCAACGAGTTGAAGGTGCGCCAGCACGACTCGGCGCACAGCTCCATTCTCCTGCACGGATCTCATCTGTATGTCAACACCTCCAATGGGGTGGACGATTCCCACAAGAAAATCACCGCCCCCGACGCTCCCAGCCTCATCGTACTCGACCAGGCCACCGGCCGGCTTGAGGCTTGCGACGCCGAGCACATCGGCCCTCGGATATTTCACAGTACCTGGTCCTCGCCCGCGCTGGCCGACGTGAACGGCAAGCCATTGATCCTATTTGCGGGGGGCGATGGTGTGGTCTATGCCTTTGAGGCGTTGCCAACGAACGCGGTTGCATCCGCCGCTTCGCCGGCAGCAACTGCGGATGTCCAGGCTGGAAAGGGAGTGGCGACGCTGAAGAAGGTATGGCAATTCGACTGTGATCCCACGGCTCCCAAAGAAGAAGTTCATCGGTACAACGGCAACCGCAAGGAAAGCCCGAGCAACATTAAAAGCATGCCGGTGTTCTACCAGAACCGCGTTTATGTGACGGTGGGTGGCGATCTTTGGTGGGGCAAACATCAAGCCTGGCTAAAATGCATTGACGCGACGAAGACGGGTGACATCACGCGCACCGGCGAACGGTGGTCGTATCCGCTCGAGCGCCACAGCATGGTGACACCCGCGATACGTGACGGGTTGGTGTATGTGGCCGACAGTGGGCGGAAGATTCACTGCGTGGATGCGGAAACCGGGCAGCCTTATTGGACCCAGGAAACCCAGGGCGAAATTTGGGCCTCACCGTTGGTGGCGGATGGGAAGGTTTATTTTGCGTCGCGGTCAGGGGAGTTTTGGGTGTTCGCGACTGGCAAGGAGAAAAAGATGCTCAGCACGATCGATATGGGCGAAGCGATCAGCGGCACGCCCGTGGCGGCCAACGGTGTGCTTTACGTCACCACGATGTCCCGCCTTTACGCGATTCGGCAGGCAACGCCTTAGCCGGTAATCGAATCTCATTATCCGTGATCCGTGGTTAAAAATCTTTAGATTGTCGGATCGACCCTTACCTTTATGGCGGCCATGCCTCTCATCCATCCGGTGCGCACCTTCATCGCGCTGCCGTTGAGTCCGGAACCGGCGGCCGAATTGATGGCTTTTTATGACCGGTTGCGGCGGCGGTTTGCCTCCGACCTGGTCCGTTGGACGCCGCCTGAACAGTGGCATTTAACCCTTCGCTTTCTGGGAGATGTGGCGCCGGAAGAAGGGTTGGCGCTGGAAACAGCGCTCCGCCAGGCCTGCGCAACGCAGCCTGCTTTTCAGATGCAATGGACCGGTCTGGGGGGATTTCCCGGTCTGGACGCGCCGCGGGTCATTTGGTTGGGACTGGCCGGTGAACTCGACCAATTGGCCGTTCTTCAGGAAAAGGTCAGCCAGGCGACTGCGCCTTGGGGCAGTCATCGGGAAACCCAGAAATTCCATCCCCATCTCACCCTGGGCCGAGTCAAGCTGGACAGCTCCGGGGATCGCAGGAGCATCGGCGAGCGTCTCATCTCCCTGCCGTTTCCATCTCGATGCCGCTGGCATGCCGACCAAGTCATCCTGATGCGGAGCGATCTGACGTCGAACGGTGCGGTCCATGTGCCGGTGGCGGTCGTGCCATTGCCTGAACGCGGAATTGGTGTCTCGCAGCCACACCCATAATCCCAGCCAAAGATATTTGAAATTTCGACCGCGGATTACGCGGATTTACGCGGATCCAAATGGGCTTTGTGGATCCTCCTTATCCGCGGTTAAAAATCTGAGAGATATTTTCACGAGATTTCGAATTGGCGACTATAGATTACCGCCCACCACAAGACGATTGCAATCCCTTGCCGGCGTAGCGGCGGCTCGGCAGAGCGCCGCATTTTTTGCCCGAAACCGTGAAGATGGCGGCGCTCTGCCGAGTCGCCGCTACGGCTTAGCTCTTGATCCGGCGGAGGCGTTCGGGCGGCAGGCCGAAGGTGCGTTGGAAGGCGCGGGAAAAATTGCCCGGATCGCTGAAGCCCAGTTCGTCGGCCACTTCCTTGACCAGCCGCCCCGAGTGTTGCAGCAGTTCCGCGGCCCGATTCATGCGCAAATGCTGGAGATAACGAAAGGGGCGCTCGCGGCCGAATCGCTGGAAGAGCCGGCAGAGGTAGGACAAGTTGACGTGGCAGCCAGCCGCCACCTCCTGCAAACCTCGAAGTTCGGCGTAATGTTCCTCAATGAACTGTCGGCATCGCTGGTAGGTGGCAAAGGCCCGACCGGCGTTTTCGCCATAGGGCACGGCGACATCGCCGATCTTCATCATCAGGTATCGCAGCGCGACGGTGCCCATGCGCGCGCGGTCGGGATGATCCCCGCGGCCGTGCCGGATCAAGTCGTCGAATACTTGCTGGATCTGTTCCGGATGCGTGACGCAGACGATGCGGCCGGGAACGAGCTGAAACGGATCCGTCACCTTCCGTCCGGTTGGCCCGGTAAAGGCCACGAAGTATTTCACCAGCGGGTTTTTAGCATCCGAGCGGATGCGATGGGGCAGGCCGCGGCCATAGACGAAGACGGTGCCGGGCAGCAGCGCATATTCCTGGTCGCGCAGCCACAAGCGGCCGGTGCCGCGCGCGACGAATTCGATCGTGGGAAAGGGGAATCCGCCGCGCTTGATTTCATAATCGGGCAAACAATGCTCGCAGCCCCCGCTGACGACGGTCAGTTCGCGGCGGGAGATGGGATTGAGGTCCAGGAAAAAACGCCGCGCTTGCGACACCTGCGCGCTGAAATAACGCGGCTCCTGATCGGCCGGAAGAGGCTGCCGGCGGCGGGACGCCAAAGGGTTGCGGACGGGTTTCATGGGGACGTTCTTGGGAATGTGGCGTAATTCGGAGCTTAAAAAAAGTCAAAAAATGATATATCGAGGTCAACTCCGGCTGTTTGGGAAACAAGCCGGCCCGTGTAGGATGCCGCAAATGAAAGGTCATTCAATGAAATCTGAAAACCGAGTTCCGTGGATTGGCGCCTTGCCCAAGATCGGCATCCGCCCGGCGATCGACGGCCGCCGCCGCGGCGTGCGCGAGTCGCTGGACAACCAGGTGATGAACATGGCGAAACTCGCCGCCCAGTTTCTTTCCCAAAACCTGCGCTATCCCAACGGCCAGCCGGTGGAATGCGTCATCGCCGACGCTGGCATCGGTGGCGTGGCCGAAGCGGCCGCCTGCGCGGAGAAATTCCGGCGCGAAGGCGTAGGGGTGTCGCTCACGGTGACGCCTTGCTGGTGTTACGGCAGCGAAACCATGGACATGGATCCGCTCCTGCCCAAGGCGGTTTGGGGCTTCAATGGCACCGAGCGGCCGGGTGCGGTCTATCTGGCGGCCGTGCTCGCCGGACATAATCAGAAGGGCTTGCCGGCGTTTGGCATTTATGGGCGCGACGTCCAGGACGCCGGCGATGCCCAGATTCCAGCCGATGTGCAGGAAAAGCTTCTTCGTTTCGCGCGCGCTGCCATGGCGTTGGCGATCATGCGCGGCAAGTCCTATCTCTCCGTGGGCGGCGTGTCGATGGGCATTGCCGGCTCCATTGTGGATCAGCCCTTCTTCGAACAGCACCTCGGCATGCGGGTCGAGTGCGTGGACATGACCGAACTCGTCCGGCGCATCGAGGAAAAGATCTACGACGAAGATGAATTCAAACGCGCTTACGCCTGGGTCCGAAAAAACTGCCAGGAGGGCAAGGACTGCAATCCTAAATCCAACCAGCGCCGCGTGGCGCAGAAGGACAAGGAATGGGAGACCGTCGTAAAAATGGCCATGATTGTCCGCGACCTCATGGGGGGCAATCCGCGTTTGGCTGAGCTGGGCTTCGGAGAAGAAGCGCTCGGCCACAACGCCATCGCCGGAGGTTTCCAGGGCCAGCGGCATTGGACCGATCATTTTCCCAATGGCGACTTTCTGGAGGCAATCCTCAACTCCTCGTTCGACTGGAACGGCATTCGTCCGCCGCTGGTGGTGGCCACGGAAAATGACAGTCTCAACGGCGTTTGCATGCTGTTCGGGTACCTGCTCACGAACACGGCGCAAATTTTTGCCGATGTGCGCACCTATTGGAGCCCCGAAGCGGTCAAACGTGTCACGGGCCAGAAGTTGACCGGGCCCAGCGCGAACGGATTGATTCACCTAATCAACTCGGGCGCCGCCACGCTGGACGGCACGGGCCAACAGACCCGCAAGGGGAAACCTGTGATGAAGCCCTTCTGGGAGATCACACCTGCCGAAGTCGAAAAATGCCTTAAGGCCACCCGTTGGCCGTCGGCCGTTTATGAATACTTTCGCGGCGGCGGATTCTCCTCCTGCTATCTCTCGCGCGGCGGCATGCCGATGACGATGAGTCGTATCAGCCTGGTCAAGGGATTGGGGCCGGTGCTGCAAATCGCCGAAGGCTGGTCGGTGGAGATCCCGGCCAAGGTGCACCGGCTGTTGGTCGAGCGCACCAACGAAACATGGCCGACGACCTGGTTTGCCCCGCGGCTGACGGGTTCGGGTCCGTTCGCCGATGTGTACAGCGTGATGAACCACTGGAGCGCCAATCATGGCGCCATCAGTTTTGGCCATACCGGCGCGGACCTGATCGCGCTGGCGTCGCTGTTGCGCATTCCGGTCGCCATGCACAATGTGGCCGAGGCGGACGTGTTTCGTCCGAGCGCCTGGGGCCTGTTTGGCGCGCAGGATCCGCAAGGTGCGGATTACCGGGCCTGTGCCAACTTCGGCCCGCTCTACGCGTAAGCATGCAGTCCCGGTAGGGCGGCGCTGCCGCGCCGCCCAAACTTCCGGCGACGCCGCGGGGCTTCACCAACGAATCTCATTGATTCTATCGCGTACGGAACATGCTTCGCGAAGAATGGGCGGAGCAGCAGCTCCGCCCTACCACCTCATCGGTAGAGCGGTGCTGCCGCGCCGCTCACGAATCCATTGGGCAAGTTGCGGATGGCTTGGTGGGATGGCGTTGGATCACCCAATAATGATCCACCTAACGCGGCGGCAACCGGGTTGCCAGCAGCGAAATATCAGGGCGGAGCGGCAGCACCGCCCTACCATTATTACATGGATACGCCCGAGAGCCTGTCAGAGACCATCGGCTTTCCTTACACCACCCTCTTGAGCGCTTGCTCCCTTTCGAGGAGTGTGGGATGCGAGTAATAGAAGCGGCTGTAGAGCGGATGAGGCGTTAGATTGCTCAGGTTCTTTTCGCTGAGTTTGCGTAAGGCGGTAATCAGCGGCAGGGGACTGCCCACGGATTGAACCGCGAAGGCATCGGCCTGGTATTCATGATGCCGCAGCCAGAGATTCATCAAAGGCGAGATCCAAAACGAGACCGTGCCAGCGAGCAAGCCGAACAGCAGGAAGGCGGGTGCGATGGGGCCCGGGCTAAAACCGAAGGCTTGATAAAACCAGATTTGATGGGAGAGCCAGGACACAACATAGAAACCACCCAACGTCGCGGCTGACGAAACCAGAAAGAATTTGGGGATATGCCGTTTCCGGTAATGCCCAATTTCGTGGGCCAGCACCGCCTCCAGTTCCGAATCGCTGAGTTGCTGGATCAAGGTGTCGAACAGGACGATTTTGCGAAACCGTCCCAACCCGGTGAAAAAGGCGTTCGAATGGGTGGAGCGTTTGCTGCCGTCCATGACTTGAATGGCGGCCGCGCGAAAGTTCGTTCGTTTCGCCAGTGCCAGCAGCCGGTCTTTGAGGCTGCCGTCGGGCAAAAGTGAAAATTTATTGAACCACGGCAGGATCAAAATGGGTGCCAGAATGGACATCACCAGTTGAAAAACAGTGAGGCAAATCCATCCGTATATCCACCAGCGCGATCTGGACCAGTCCACCAGTTTGAGCAGGAGCGCCAGCAAGGGGACGCCGATGACGAATCCTAGCAAGAACCCTTTCAGTCGGTCGAGCCACCAGAGTTTAGGGGTGGTGGTGTTGAATCCAAAGCGGGCCTCCAAACGGAACTGGGAATGCCAATCGAAGGGCAGGGCGGGGATGGCCAGCACCATGCCTATCAGAAAAAGAAACCCAGCCATGGACGCAACCGAAGGGCCGAAATGGGTTGTGTAATTCGCGAATGCCCAGGGTAAAAAGCCCGAGAATAGGACGACCACCAGCAGCAGGCTGTTGAAGACGTCTTCGATCTGGCCAAAGCGACTTTTCGCCAGGGTGTACTGCACGGACTTTTGATAGGTGCCATCATCGATGAACTCGCGGAAGGCTGCCGGCACGCGGTCGGCGTGGGCTAACACCTGCCGCCGGTTGAGCCGGTTCAGAACGAATTCGGCAATTGTTTTGGCAACGATGAGGAAGAGAGCAATAAGGGTGGCGGTGGACATCTGGGTTGTGGTTGAGGTGGATTCTCGGAGGGCTGAGTTAAACGAGATTTGAGCTTTGCATGGCCGGAGGATAACGCGGAATTTCGAAAATGCAAAGGCACAGCGCGGCGGAGTCCAACCTGCGAAACCACTACGTCTTCGCCCGGGGCGGCAAGACCGTGGTTGTTGCCGCCGATGAAACGACAGAACTGAGGTTGGCGCCGGGGTTTGGGGACAAGATCGTCCTCGTCCTCGTCCTTCGTCGTCGAACAAACCCTGAATCGAGGACGAGGACGAGGGACGAGGACGAGGACGAAGGATTGCGGCAGCCTCAGGACGCCTGATCCCGCGGCTCATTACCGAAACTCTCAACGAAACCTCTGAGACGTGTTG
Organism: Verrucomicrobiia bacterium; assembly: GCA_017880715.1. Classification (GTDB taxonomy): domain Bacteria; phylum Verrucomicrobiota; class Verrucomicrobiia; order Limisphaerales; family UBA1319; genus JADGRT01. The sequence goes on from JADGRT010000030.1 coordinate 7,769, forward strand.
CATCAGTTATGGATAAGTAGTCGCCAGCTTTCTTGGATGGTTCAACCGCGCTTGTTTCTTCCACGGGTTCGCTTAAGGTTGGGGCATGTCGGGCGAAGTCGAAGTGGCAACCGATGCGTTAAGGCAGAAGGTTTGGGACGGTCAGCGCATTGACCGCGCCGAGGCGCGTCGTCTTTTTGACCTGCCGTTGCACGAATTGGGCGCGCTGGCGGACCGTCGGCGGCAACTGGCCAAGGCTCGTGATTACGACGGGCATGGCAACGAGATCGTCACCTACCACATTGACCGCAATATCAATTACACCAACGTCTGCGCGGTCCGCTGCCAATTCTGCGCCTTTTATCGGACCGAAAAAGATCCCGATGCTTATGTAATTTCGCACGCGGAATTGGACCGCAAGATCGAAGAGACGCTGGCGCTCGGCGGACGGCAGATTTTGTTGCAAGGGGGTAATCATCCGACCTTGCCGCTGTCCTGGTATTTGGACTTGCTCCACCACATTAAAACCAAGTTTCCCCCAATCAATATTCACGGATTCAGCCCGAGCGAGTTCGTCCATTTCCGGAAACTTTATAACCTATCGCTGGAGGAAATCCTGACGCAGTTCATCCAGGCTGGGTTAGGTTCCATACCGGGCGGGGGCGCGGATATTCTGGTGGACCGGGTGCGTCTGGAGGTGTCGCCGCGCAAGGCGTTAAGCGATGAATGGCTGGAGGTGATGGCGGTGGCGCATCGGCTGGGGTTGAAATCGAGCGCGACCATGATGTTTGGGCACGTGGAGACAAGAGCGGATCGGATCGAGCATCTGGAGCGGTTGCGGATGCAGCAGGACCGGACGCGCGGGTTTACGGCGTTCATTGGCTGGACGTTTCAGTCGGCGAACACGCGATTGACCGTGGCATCCGCGGGGCCGCACGAATACCTGCGCACGCAAGCGCTGGCGCGGGTTTACCTGGATAATTTCGCCAATGTGCAGAGCTCGTGGGTGACGCAGGGGCCGGCCATTGGCCAGGTGGCGCTAAAATTTGGAGCGAACGATTTGGGCAGCATTATGATCGAGGAAAACGTGGTGGCGCAGGCCGGGACGCGATTCGAGATGGACGTGGCTCAGATGCACCGGTTGATCCGCGATTTGGGCTACGAACCGCGCGAGCGGGATAATGGGTATCGGCTGGTTTAACCCAGAAACGACGGTTGGGGTTTAACTCGTTGGGCCGAAGATGCTGGTGAGGATGACCTCTTTGATTTTCCAGACCAGGGCCATGGTGATGGCTACGGGCAGCAGGAGTGCGAAGACGAGGAACCAGAGGCTGACGTGATCCAGCAGGATCATTAACGGGAACGGCAGGCTCGTCGGGGGTCTCAGGTTGAGAACCAACACCGCCAGTCCAAACAGCATGATGACGATGAGGACCAGGTAGATGTTCAGCGAACTGAACATGCGGGTTTCCTGGCGCAGGCCTTCGTCGGGAAGCATGGCGGTGAGGCGTTGCAGCACCTGGTTAATGCTCAGGAGAAACAGCAGCGAGGAAAAGCCCAGGATCAGGACGACTTGGGAGTAGAAGGAGAGGTTGGGTAATTGGCGCCACCAATAAAGGAATGGCGAGAGTCCAGTCATGATGGTGGCCAGCAGTTTGGCCCGGTCCAGCGCGGCCATCCAGATGCGTTCCTGTTTGTTGAAATAGCTCATTTGCAGCAAGGCGAACAACAGCAGACCGCCCGCGACGAGCGGAGGCGTGAAACCAAAAGGGAGCAGCCAATCCGTCTTGGCGGTTTGCACGCCCAGGACCAGCGCCAGGGGCAGTCCCCAGAACAGGGCGGACAATCCCCGCACGAGCCGGCCGAGGGAATGCATCAATTCGGCGTTGGGGGTGTTGTCAGGCATGGAACGCGGTTGGAAAAGAGCTATTAAAACACAAAAGACCTAAGGCGCGAAGGCGCCATGGTGTGAAAAAGCCACCCGGGCGCCAGTAATCGTCCTCGTCCTCGTCCCTCGTCCTCGTCCGCGATTTCTTTTTCGAGGACGAGGGACGAGGACGAGGACGAAGGCGCGCGGGAGCCGTCATCGGATTGCCGGGCATGGCGTTGTTTCGTCACGGCTCAGCTCGTTAAATAGGTGTATTCCTTAAGTCCGCGTTCGTATTCGTCCAGCAGTCGCATGGCTTCGGACGGCTTCATTTTGTCGCTTTTGATAGCTTCATCGATCTGGGCCTTCATTTGGCGTTTGAGTTCGTTTTCGTCGTATTGCACCGCCGCCAGGGTTTGGCCTACGGTGTGGCCCTCGATGATTTCCTCGACGTAATAGCCGGCGGGCTCGTCGGGATCGAGGAAGACGTGGACTTCATTGACGCGCCCAAACAGGTTATGGAGGTCGCCCATGATGTCCTGGTAGGCCCCCATCAGGAAGAATCCGAGGTAATAAGGTTCGGGGCCGTTGCCATTCAGACGGAGCGGGTGAAGCGGCAGGGTGTCGCGGACATCCCGCAAATCGATGAACTTGTCCACCTGGCCGTCGGAGTCGCACGTGATATCGACCAGGGTGGTTTCGCGGGTAGGCCGTTCATTCAGGCGGTTCAGCGGCATGATGGGGAAAAGTTGGCCCAGCGCCCAGTGGTCGAGCAGCGATTGGAAGACGGAGAAATTGCACAGGTACTGATCGCCGAGGCTGTTTTCCAGGCGTTGGATTTCGTCGGGGATGTAGGCCTGGCCCCGGAAGCTCTGGGCCACCTCGTAGCTGATCTTCCAATAGAGGCTTTCTATTTTAGCTTTGTCGGAAAGGCTCAGGAGACCGAGGGTGAACATGTTGTAGGCGTCTTCCTTGCGCTCGAGCGCGTCGTGGTACGCCTCGAGTTTGTTGAGCTTGCCGAGGTTCTTGAGAATGTCGAGCAGCTCGCGCACGATTTTATGTTCGTTATCGCCGAAGGTTAAACTCTCCTCGGGCCGGATTTTGACGATGGAGCCGAAGACCTCGACGATGAGCACGCTATGGTGCGCCACGAGGGCGCGGCCGCTTTCGCTGATGATTTCCGGGTGGGGCACGTTTTCGGCGTTGCAGACTTCGGCCAGGTAGTACACGACGTCGTTGGTGTATTCCTGCAGGGTGTAGTTGGTGGAACTGTCGAAGGCCGAGCGGCTGCCGTCGTAGTCCACGCCCAGACCGCCGCCTACGTCAAAGCACTCGATCGGGAAGCCCAACTGGTGGAGTTTGGCGTAAAAGCGGGAGGCTTCCTGGACGGCCTTTTTGACCGTTAGAATGTCCGGCACCTGGGAGCCGATATGGAAATGGATGAGCTTGAGGCAGTGGGCGAGGTTTTCGCTTTTCAGGAGTTCGGTGGCGGCGATCAGGTCGATGGTGCTGAGGCCGAATTTGGCATTTTCCCCGCCGCTTTCGGCCCATTTGCCCGCGCCTTTGCTCGACAGCCGCACGCGAATGCCCAGCAAGGGTTCGACGCCAAACTGGCGCGAGACGGTGATGATCTGTTTTAGCTCTTCGAGCTTTTCGATGACGAGGATGACCTTTTTGCCGAGCTTGAGGCCCAGGAGGGCCATGCGGATGAAGACCGTGTCCTTGTAACCGTTGCAGATGATGAGGCTGCCGACTTGGTTTTGCAGGGCGAGGCCGGCGAACAATTCAGGTTTGCTGCCAACCTCCAGGCCAAACTGGTAGGGCTTGCCGGCATCGAGGATTTCCTCGACCACCTCGCGCAGTTGGTTGACCTTGATGGGAAAGACGCCGCGATATTTGCCCTGGTAATTGAATTCAGCGATCGAGTTGCGGAAGGCCAGGTTGATGGACTCGACGCGGTGGCGCAAGATGTCCTGGAAGCGAATCAACAGCGGGAAGCGCAGCCCGCGGCCTTTGGCCTCTTCGAGGACGTCCGTAATATCGACGGTGGCGCCGTTCTCCTGCAGCGGGCGGGCGACGACATGGCCGTCGTCGTTGATATCGAAATAATTGGCCCCCCAGCGGTCGATATTATAAACGCTGCGTGCGGTTTGGACGGTCCAAGCCGGGCCTTCAGTCATCCCAGGGTTCATGTTTTCGCTTCTAACTTGCGCCCTGTATAAACTGTTGGGCGCAAAATTCAATAGGGCTGTGAAGATTTTTCGTCTTGGCTTGGCCGGGCCGGTTTGGTTTGATGCGGCCATGGCCAAAGCTTCCCTTCATTCCATCGTGCGTTACTGCGATCGTTTGCTGCGCAACCGTCAATTCAACGATTGGCCAGAATCGGTGAACGGTTTGCAAGTCGAAAATCGCGGCCACGTGACGCGCATCGCCGCCGCGGTGGATGCGAGCCTGGCGACGGTGCGCATGGCCGTGGCGGCGGAAGCGGACTTTTTGCTGGTGCACCATGGGCTGTTCTGGGATGCCCGGCATCCCTGGACCGGTCGCCGCTATCAAATGTTGCATTTGCTGGTGGCGCGCAATCTGGCGGTCTATAGCTCGCATCTGCCGCTGGACGCGCATCCGCGATTGGGCAACAACGCCCGGATTTGCGCGGCCCTGGGATTCAAACGTTTGGAGCCTTTTTATTGCGAAAAGGAGCAACCGATCGGATTCAAAACTTCGGCCAGAATGGCGCGCGACGAACTGGCGGCGCGCCTGGAGGCCCTGGTCGGCGCCGCGCCGGTCGTAGTGCCGGGAGGGGCGGAGGTTTGCCGGAAGATCGGGGTCGTCAGCGGCGGGGCGGGGGATCATTTGCGGCGCGTGGCCGACGAAGGGGTGGACACCTATATTACCGGCGAAGGACCGCATTATTCTTACGCGTTGGCCGAGGAACTGGGGCTGAACGTCTTTTATGCCGGGCATTATGCGACGGAGACCTTTGGCGTCAAAGCGCTGGCCGAACATTTGGCGCTAAAATTCGGAGTGCCCTGGCAGTTTCTGGATCATCCAACCGGGCTGTGAGGCCAAAGCAAAAGCAGAAATCCGAAGGGACGACGAAGGAGCGCCGACATTGGAGCGCGGACATTCCTGTTCGCTCGTGGGGCGTGAGGCGTTATGGATCGTCAAGGTGTTCGAGAGCCGAGGCGGACAGGAATGTCCGCGCTCCGAAGACATGAAATGAAGCGCTTCGGCCAACTGATCGAGGCGATTGCCGCTCCCGACAATCTGCGGCTGGCCTTTTGGAAAGCCGCCCGGTGTGAGTAGCGGGAGCGGATGCCCCGTCGAAAGCTCCGGGCGGTTTGTCTGGAATTGTGGGACTTTGTGCGGCCTCTCAATCCGTCCGCTTCGCCTACTCTACTCAACGGCTTTTTCGGGCGACCACAAAGGCATTGAACATAAGAAAACGCAGCGGGGTGAGATTGAGAAGGAAGTCGATGGGCTTGGCAACGTAGCGGTCGGTGCAACTCACCGACTCGACCGCGCAGCCGGCGCGTTCCAGGAAAAAAGCCATTTCGACTCCATTGGTGGCGATAATGGCGTCGTCGTCCGCGGTAAACGGCGTTTTGACGATCGGCGTCAGGCGGTCGAACCGGACGGATTGCGGGGCGGTTTTCATTAGCCGCCGTTTTTCGCGTAGCCGTTGCCAGTTATGCCATTTATTGGCGAGCCCGCGCATGTGGGGGTGGTAATCGCGAAAGCCAAGGACACGAAGGAAATTCGGGCTCGATAGCAGCACGCGGCCGCCCGGTTCGACCACGCGCGCCAGTTCGCGAATAAACGCCTCGGGTTCGTCCACGTGCTCCAGGACATTCAGCGCGCCGGCACTGGTGAAATGGTTATCCGGGAAGGGCAGTTGTTTGCCATCGTAGAGCTGGCAGCGTTCGCTGATCTTGCGGGCGCGCTCGAGGTTGGGCTGCGAGACATCGACGCCATAGCTTTCATAGCCCGCCTGAGTCAATCGGTTGACCACCTGGCCCACGCCGCAGCCGATGTCCAGCACGCGCGCGCCGGGAAGAGCCGGTTTAAGCGTGTCGGCGTATTTGGCATAAAAGCTTTCGTCCCAGCCGGACAAAAACTCGGCGTAGGCCTGGTTGTTTTGATAGGTTTGCTGATGGCTCATGGCGCGACGGTCCGGTCAAACATTCTTGGTTGGCGCGGTCGCAGTCGGGCGGCTGGATTTCTTTTCCGTAGCGGTGGAGAAGAGCAGTATCAGGCAAAGCATCAAACCGACCCCCAGCGCGGCCAGGCTGACGTAGAGGGCGGTGACCGGGGGTTGGAAACGGAACTCGACGCGGTGCTCGCCCGCTGGCAGGTACACCCCGCGCATAAGGTAATTGCAGCGCAACAGCGTTTCGGGCTTGCCGTCCACCCAGACTTTCCAGTCAGGATGATATTTATCGTTCAAGAGCAGAACCGAGGGCGTGGCGGCTTTGGCGTTCAGTTGGATGTATTTCGGCGTGTAGTTCGAAAACTCGACGGCGCCGGCATTTTGATTGGTTCCGGCCGGTGAGGTGGGCAGCGGGCCGGCCACCAAGACCGTTTGGGCGGGATCGAATTTAAGATTCGCCAGTTCTTGCAGTGCCAGGTCGTCGTTGGTGACGGTTTGCCATTGCGAGTAGAGTTTTAAACGCGGCAACGCGCCGGTAAATTCGATCAGCCCGAGCACGCCATTGGTGCTGACTTGGGCGGTGAAGTCCTCGTACCGTTTGACGGCACCGTGTTTGGGGACAAGATTGAACGCGGTATGCAGGCGAAACCGGCGTTTCTCCGGATCGAATTGCTGGTTCAGTTGATCGGCAAAATTACCCCCCAGACCGAGCAGGTAGCGGGTGTTGGTGAGTTCCCAAAGCCGGACCATCAGGGTGGGGT
>JADGRT010000295.1 GCA_017880715.1 Verrucomicrobiia bacterium
CTCGACGACGTCGCCTGGGGCAGCGTCGATAAGCAATCAACTCAGTCCGTTCAAGAACAGGAACCGAAACCATGAAAATGAAACTTCTCGCGCTCGTCTGTTGCTCGGTTTTTTCGGCGGGGATCGCCAACCGTGGGTTGGCCCAGGAGAGCGGGCTGCCCAGCCTCATCGTGGCCCCGTTCAGCGGCGATACCACGGCCATGCAATATTGGCAACCCGCCCTCGGATCGGGTCTGGCCGAGATGCTCGTCACGGAGCTGGCCAAGATCAACAAGTTCCAGGTTCTGGAAAACTCCCAGCTTGGGGTGTTGATGGACGAGATCAAACTGGGACAAGACGGATTTGTTGAGCCATCCGAGAAAGTGGAGAAGGGCGGCTTTGCCGGGGCGGACTTCATGTTCACCGCGAAGGTGACGCAATTCGGCCATAAGGAATCGAAAATCGGGCTCGGCGGTTTTGTGCCCGGCAATCTCGGCAATCTCGGCATCAAGCAAAGCGTCTCGAATGTGCGCATCGACTGGCGCTTGGTGGATGCGGCCAACCGCAAAATCCTCAAAACTGGGTCGGCAATCGGGGAGAAGAAGGGCACCGGCTTTAACATTGGGGTTAACATCAGCGGCAGCGGCGGCGGCATCGGGTTCGATAACAAGGAATTCATGGATAGCGCTCTGGGCAAGGCCACCGTCCTGGCGCTTTCCCAAATCACGGATGACCTCAAGCCCTTTACTCTGCCGGAATCTGGCCGGCATAAATTGAAGGCGACCCAAGCTGGCAAAGAGATAGCCGCCCTATCTGGGAAGGTGCTGGCGGTAGCGTCCAAGGATGCCATCATCATCTCCATCGGCGCCAAACAGGGATTAAAGGACGGCGATAAACTCAAGCTTTACGAGACCAGCGAGATCAAGGATGACAAAGGTGCGGTGGTGTTCACGGAGGAGAAGCTGGTCGGCGAAATCACCATTCAATCCACGCAAGAAGACCGCAGCAAAGCCACCTATTCGGGCGACCGCGAGATCAAGGCCGGGTGGACCGTCAAGGCCAAGTAACCACCCGCCGCGAGCGGTTTTTGTGAGTTCTCTCCCCAGCGGTCCCGAACGGACAGGCCAGATGTTTCAACCACGCCGGCGGGTTACTGCTTCGAATGGGCCAATGCTTCCTCGAAATCCACGATTTCCTTGAGCTGGGCTAGAAACCAGCGGTCAATTTTGGTCAATCCGAAAATGTCATCGAGGGTGAATCCGGCGCGCAGGGCATGGCGGATAAAGAAGATGCGTTCCGCGTTCGGAACGCTTAATTTGCGGGTGATTACATCGCGCGGCAGGAGGTCGCGATCGCCGTACACTTGGGCGCCTACCCGCCAGGGTTTACCGTCGCCGCCCAGGCCGCTGCGGCCGATTTCCAGGGAGCGCAGGCATTTTTGCAGCGATTCTTTGAAGGTGCGGCCGATGGCCATGGCTTCGCCGACGGATTTCATCTGGGTGTTGAGGGTCGGATCGGCTTGCGGGAATTTTTCGAAGGCAAACCGCGGCACCTTGACCACCACGTAGTCGATGGTCGGCTCGAAGCTGGCCGGCGTTTCGCGGGTGATGTCGTTGCGGATTTCGTCCAGCAGATAACCGACGGCGAGTTTGGCGGCAATCTTCGCGATGGGGAAGCCGGTCGCCTTGGACGCCAGGGCGGAGGAACGCGAGACGCGCGGGTTCATTTCGATGATAACCATGCGCCCGTTGTCCGGGTTGACGGCGAACTGGATGTTGGAACCGCCGGTTTCCACCCCGATCTCGCGGATCACGGCGAATGAGGCATCCCGCATGATCTGGTATTCCTTGTCCGAGAGCGTCTGGATGGGGGCGACGGTGATGGAATCGCCCGTATGGATGCCCATGGGATCGAAGTTCTCGATGGAGCAAATGACGACGCAGTTGTCCGCGCGGTCGCGCATGACCTCGATCTCGAATTCCTTCCAGCCAATGAGGGATTCTTCGATCAGGATTTCGGACACGGGGGAGAGATCGATGCCGCGCTTGGCCAGTTCATCGAATTCCTCGCGGTTGTAGGCGATACCGCCACCGGAGCCGCCCAGGGTATAGGCGGGGCGGATGATCAACGGCATGCGTCCGATGCGCTCGGCCACCTGGCGCGATTCTTCGAGGGTATGGGCGGCCCCGCTTTGCGGGACATCCAGTCCGATGCGCAGCATGTGTTCCTTGAACAACTGCCGGTCCTCGCCCCGCTCGATGGCCTGGGCATTGGCGCCGATCATTTCGACGTCGTACTTTTGGAGCACGCCGCTGCGCCACAACGCCATGGCCGTGTTCAAGGCGGTCTGGCCGCCCAAGGTGGGGAGCAGGACTAGTTTGCCGCGAGCGCCGATACGCTTCATCTCTGCCACCTCGCGGACGATGATTTTTTCAACGCACTCGGGGACGATGGGTTCGATGTAGGTGCGGTCGGCGAATTCCGGATCCGTCATGATGGTGGCGGGGTTGGAATTGACCAAAACCACCCGGAAACCTTCCTCGCGCAGCGCTTTGCAGGCTTGCGTGCCGGAATAATCGAATTCGCACGCCTGCCCAATGACGATGGGGCCGGCGCCGATGATGAGAACAGAATGGATGTCCGTGCGCTTCGGCATAAAAAGCTGGCAAACTTAACGGTATTGCGTGCCGCTTGTCAGTTCTTTTTCGCAGGAAAATGTCCAGCGGGCTTTTTCGCCGGTTTCCTCGGTGCGAATGCGGAAGGCATCTTCGACGGAGATGATAAAGATTTTACCATCGTTACTCATTGTAGGCGCTCTCGCCGTGTTGCGACAAGTCCAGTCCCAGGCTTTCTTCCTCTTCATCCACGCGCAAGCCGACCAGTTTATCCACCACTTTAAGCAGGATGAGGGTAGCGATGGCGGAAAGTCCCATCGTAAAAAGAACGCCTTCAAGCTGGTGAATGAACTGCCCGAACCCGCCTGTCAGAGACACAACCTGTCCATTTAATTTGAAGGTGGAAGCCAGGAGCGGATTGACGCCGGGGCAGGCCAGAAAGCCAAGCAGCAACATGCCGGTGGTGCTGCCCACGCCATGCACTCCGAAAACATCCAGCGAGTCGTCATAGCAAAAGCGGCTTTTTAGCCTGGTAACCGCCAGATAGCATACCACACCTGCCACCAAGCCAATACCGGTGGCGGCGGGGATGGTAACGAATCCGGAGGCCGGGGTGATGGTTGCCAGGCCAGCGACCATGCCGGAAGCGGCACCGAGCACGCTGGGCTTGCCCTTGCACCACCATTCCATGACCGCCCAGCTCAAGGCCGCCGCGGAGGCTGAGAAATGGGTCGCGGCGAACGCGCTGGTCGCCAATGCGCCAGCCCCCAGGGCGCTGCCCGCGTTGAAGCCAAACCAGCCAACCCAGAGCAACCCGGTGCCAACCAAGCTAAGAACGACGTTATGCGGCGGCATGGGTTGGTGAGGGAATCCGGTTCGTCTTCCCAGCACCAGGGCGCAGACCAAGGCGGAAACGCCCGAGCTGATGTGCACCACCGTGCCGCCCGCAAAATCCAGCACCGGAATGCGGCCGCCCAGCGCCCAGTTGAACAAACCGCCTTTGCCCCAGACCATGTGCGCAAGCGGGAAATAGACCAGTGTCGCCCAAAGCACGATAAAGAGGACATAAGCGCTGAATTTGATCCGTTCAGCCACGGCGCCGCTGATCAGCGCCGGGGTAATGATGGCGAACATCATTTGAAACAGCATGAAGGACTGGTGGGGAATCGTGGCCGCATAATCGGCATTCGGGGAGCCGCCCACGCCTTGAAGGAACAGGTATTGCAGTGGATTTCCAAAAAAGGCGTTACCCTCGCCGAAGGCCATGCTGTAGCCGTACACCATCCAGAGAATCGACACGATACCCATCAATACCAGGCTGTGCATCATGGTGCTCAGGACGTTCTTCCTGCGCACCAGCCCGCCGTAAAACAAGATCAGGCCCGGCGCGGTCATCATCAATACGAGCGCGGTGCTAACCAGCACCCAGGCGTTGTCCCCGGTATTGATCGCGGGTGTTGGCGGAAGTGCTTTGACGGCTAGTTCCAGTTGGGTAAGTCGTTGTTCCAGTGCGGATGGCGCGACGGTTTCGGCTGCTGCCGGTTGAAGACCGGATGCTAATAATAACAGCCAAACCGCACCGGATAAAACCAGAATGTGCCTCATATGGATCGTTGCATATAAGCAGACTCAATGCCGGCCGGAGCTGAACCTGCTTAAGTCGCCGAAAAAGAGGGGTTTAGCCGAGAAAAGCGCCGCAAAGCCAGGAAGCATCGGACAGCTTGTCGATTTTTGCGCAATGCCGATGGTGAAATTTATCCAGGACGACGAAATATGCACAAGCATTTTGGTTCAACGAGCAGTCCGGGCGGCGTTTCTTGAGGAGGCGCCCACGGTTTGGGAGCGGTGGCGAAACGCGCGGAGCGCCGGCATGTTGCCGGCTTGGGGCGAACGCAAGAAGCGAGGCGTGCGAAAGGGGCGAAGATGTATTTAGAGACTCCTCACGTCGTCTCCTACTTTATTAACGGGCT
>JADGRT010000031.1 GCA_017880715.1 Verrucomicrobiia bacterium
GCCTCGCCGTTTGCCATTCGGCTTTCATTTTCTCCGGGATTTGCCCCCCCGTGCGCCTGCCCATGGCGTCGCTTCCCTCCCCCAGTGTCTGAATTGCAGCATCGATAAATTGCGGATTGCGGATTGCGGAGTATGAACTTAAGCTGCACCGACTAATGTTTTGAGGGTGCCATATTCATAACATGAAAACCTTGCACGATCTGGTCGCGGACAAGTTGGAGCGGGCCGATGGCGCCACGCGCGAGGCGCTGCTCCGCATCCCGCTCGACAACATCGAGCGCTGGCTGGCCAATGGCCACACCGCGCCGCACCGGCTCGAACAATGGCGGCAGATGGTGCGGCGCGCGCAGGCCTCGCCGGAAGGCTTTCAGGAGTTGCTGGCCCTGCTGCGCGATGACAGGGAACCCACTCAACGGCTTAAGGACTTCGCGCCTTTCGCTGGCGTGCTGACGCGGGAGGAACGTCATCAAGCTGTTTCCGAATGCGCCTACCATTTCTAAATCTGGCCCTGGTAAAGCTGCTCGTGGGCCGACCGAAGGATTTGGACTTGCTCAGGGCTCTCCTACCGCATCAAATACCGCCTCGGCCGCGACCCGGGAAGTGAGGAAGAATGAGGATTGCAGGCTGAGGCGGTTTGCGTGATGATAAATGCCATGAGCGTCGCTGAATTGCACATTCAGATTGACCGCGAGAAGATCGCGGAGTTTTGTCGCGCGCGCGGCATCCGCAAGTTGAGCTTGTTTGGTTCGGTGTTGCGAGGTGACTTCGATCCTGCGCGCAGCGACGTGGACGTGCTGGCGGAATTGCTGCCCTCCGCGCGGCCTGGCTGGGAGTTCTTCGGCTGGCATGAGGACCTTGCCCCGATCATCGGTCGCAAGGTGGACCTGCACACTCCCAACAGTTTGAGCCCGTATTTCCGCGACGAAGTGTTGCGGGAAGCAATGACGGTGTATGAGCAGGCATGATCCCACAGTGACGCTGCGGCAGGTCGCCGATTATGCGCGGCGGGCACAGGAGCTTTGCATCCAGAACACGTTCACGGGGATGCTGACCGACTGGCAAAAGCGGGCGGCATTCGAACGCGTGATGGAAGTCCTGGGCGAGGCGGTGAAACGGCTGCCGCCAGACTTGACGGCCCGCTATCCGGCTGTGGATTGGCGCGGCATCGCCGGAATGCGTGACCGGGTCAGCCATGGTTATGACGCGATTGATTACGGTTTGCTGTGGCAGGCGGTGGAAACGCGTGTGCCCGGATTGCTCATCACGGTCGAGCAGATGCTCAAAGATTTGCAGCCGGGCCAATCCCAATAACGCCAATTCGCCCAGATCCTCCACGCCACACCAGGCGGTCGTCTCGAAGCATTGCTCCTCCGCTTGGATCAACAACGCCGCACCATTCGCCCTGAACCTGCCGTCACATCCCTACCAACTTTATGTTGCACCTGCAACAAAAGGTTGTCTTGACGTCGCTCGAGCCGAGATCGATGGCCGTCATGCGCCGGTCCTGAGTTTTATCGGTCCGTCTTCGATTCGAAGGTCAGCTCGCCTTTCTTGAAGCCCACGGTGACACGGCTGTTATCGACCACCTCGCCCGCCAGGATTTTGCGCGACAACGCCGTTTCGAGATGGCGCTGGAGATAGCGTTTGAGCGGCCGGGCGCCATAGACCGGATCGTACCCCTCCCGCGCGATGTATTCCCGGGCGGCATCGCTCAGCTCGAGTTCCACCCGGCGATCCGCCAGCCGCAGCCGCAATTGGTTCAATAGCAGATCGACGATCTTTTCGATATCCGCCAGCGTGAGCGGTTTGAACAGCACGATCTCGTCCACGCGATTTAGAAACTCGGGCCGGAAATGCGCGCGCAATTCGCTCATGACTTTCTGCCGGATACGCTCGTCGATCTCGCCCCGCTCGCTGGCGTTTTCGATCAGATGCGGGCTGCCAATGTTCGAGGTCATGACCACGATCGTGTTCCGGAAATTCACCGTGCGTCCCTGATTGTCGGTAAGCCGGCCATCATCCAGAATCTGAAGGAAGACATTGAACACGTCCGGGTGCGCCTTCTCGATTTCATCGAACAACACCACCGCGTAAGGCCGCCGCCGCACGGCCTCGGTCAATTGCCCGCCTTCGTCGTAGCCCACATACCCGGGCGGCGCGCCAATCAGCCGGGCCACCGCGTGTTTCTCCATGTACTCGCTCATGTCGATGCGCACGATGTTCTCCTCGCTGTCAAACAACGACTCGGCAATCGCCCGCGCCAGCTCGGTCTTGCCCACGCCGGTGGGCCCCAGGAATAAAAAGGAACCGATCGGACGTTTCGGGTCCTTGAGTCCGGACCGTGCCCGAATGACGGCGTCGGCCACGGCCTGCACTGCTTCGTCCTGGCCGATGACTCGCTGATGCAGAATCTGGTCCAGCCGCAAGAGCTTTTCCTTTTCGCCTTCCAGCAAGCGGGAGACCGGAATACCCGTCCACCGCGCGACCACGTCGGCCACTTCGTCGGCCGTGACTTCCTCCTGCAACAGCGGTGTGCCGCCTTGGCCGGAGTGTATGCGGGTTTCCATCTCCTTGAGCTGCCCTTCCAATTGCGGCAGCTTGCCGTATTTCATCTCGGCGGTGCGGGCCAAGTCGCCTTTTCGTTGGGCCACCTCAATTTCGTTGCGGACCACTTCAATCGCGTTGCGCAGTCCCTGCACGTCTTCAATGACCTTTTTTTCGTTGCTCCATTGGGCCTTTAGGGCGTCCCGCTCGCTTCTGAGCTCGGCAATCTCCTTTTCCAACGCGGCCAAACGGTCGCGCGACGCCTGGTCCTTCTCCTTGCGCAGCGCTTCGCGTTCGATCTCCAATTGCAGCAGACGGCGCTCCAGCACTTCCAGCTCCTCGGGCATGCTCTCCATTTCGGTCCGCAATTTGGCCGCCGATTCGTCAATCAGATCGATGGCCTTGTCGGGCAGAAACCGGTCGGCAATATAGCGCTGCGACAACTGGGCCGCCGCGACCAGAGCGGCATCCTGGATGCGCACGCCGTGATGCAGTTCGTAACGTTCCCGGAGACCGCGCAGAATGGAAATGGTGTCCTCCACACTCGGTTCGTTGACCAGGACGGGCTGAAATCGGCGTTCCAGCGCCGCGTCTTTCTCAATGTTTTTTCGGTATTCATCCAGCGTGGTAGCGCCGATGCAATGCAGCTCGCCACGGGCCAGCATGGGCTTGAGCATGTTGCCCGCGTCCATGGCCCCTTCCGCCTTTCCCGCGCCGACGATGGTGTGGATTTCATCGATAAACAGAATGACCTGGCCGTGCGCCTTGGCCACCTCCTGCATGACGGCCTTGAGGCGTTCCTCGAATTCACCGCGGAATTTCGCGCCGGCAATCAAGCTGCCCATATCCAGGGCGACAATGCGCTTTTCCTTGAGGCTGTCCGGCACATCGCCCGCGACAATGCGCCGGGCCAGGCCCTCGACGATGGCCGTCTTGCCAACGCCCGGCTCGCCGATGAGGACCGGATTGTTCTTGGTGCGGCGCGAAAGGACCTGGGTGCAACGCCGGATCTCGTTGTCGCGGCCAATGACGGGATCCAGCTTGTTCTGCTGGGCCAGCCGGGTGAGATCCCGCCCGTATTTTTCGAGCGCCTCGTAGGTGGCCTCCGGATTGGCGCTGGTCACGCGCTGATTGCCCCGAACTTCAGTCAGGGCCTGGAGAAACGCGTCGCGCGTCAGAGACAGCGCCTTGAAAACCTTGCCGATGGGCGAGGTGGCGGGCTCGGCGAACATGGCCAGCAGTAAATGTTCGACACTGACATATTCATCCTTGAGCTTGCGGGCCTCGTCCTGGGCTCGAACCAGGATCCCGTTGAGCCGCTGAGTCACATTAAGCCCGGTGCCGGTCTGGGTATCGCCGCTGACGCGCGGCAGCCGCGAGATTTCTTCCGCCAGCCGGGCCTGGAGCAGATCCGGCGAGATGCGCGCCTTTTCGATGAGGCGCGGCACCAGCCCGCCTTCCTGTTCCATCAGGGCCAGGGCCAAATGCTCCACATCGACCGCCTGCTGCTGATTGCGGGTGGCGATGCTCTGCGCTTCGGTCAATGCCGACTGCGATTTCTCCGTAAATTTATTCAGGTCCATAACGATATCCTTTGTTCCAGACCACGCAAAAGATCAATGGTTAGGCCACCGCGATATTCACGATTTTTTTCGGCACCACGATTACCTTCTTGATGGTCTTGCCTTCCAGAAAGGGTTTGATTTGTTCGTTGGCCAGGGCGGCGGCTTCAAT
This sequence comes from Verrucomicrobiia bacterium, assembly GCA_017880715.1. Taxonomy (GTDB): domain Bacteria; phylum Verrucomicrobiota; class Verrucomicrobiia; order Limisphaerales; family UBA1319; genus JADGRT01. Next base: position 4,279 of record JADGRT010000031.1, read on the forward strand.
TTGCGCCGGGGTGGCGTCCGCCGGCACGGAAATGCGGCCGCGGACCTTGCCGTTGATCTGTACCGGCATTTCGATCACGTCCTCGATTAGCAGCCGGGGGTCAAACCGCGGCCAGGGCGCATACGCCAAATCCAAGGCCCAGCCGGCCAGGTCCAAAGTCTTAGCCGGACTTTCGGCTTTCGCTGGCGGCTGTCGGTTCGAAGCCTTGGGCAGCCAGCTCCATAATTCTTCGGCGAGGTGCGGGGCAAATGGTTGCAGCAGGGCCAGAAAATCGCGCATCACGGCCACCGGTTTCACCGGCCAGCCGATGGCGTCATTGACGAACATCATGAGCGCCGAGATGGCGATGTTGAAGCGCAAACGGTCCAGGTCCTCCGTGACTTTCTTAATGCAGGTATGCAGCGCTTTGAGTTGAGCGGGGGTGGCGGCGACGTCCTGGATGGCCGCGCTGAGCCGGAGCCTGGCCAGTAATTCCCCATGCTGGTGCGCGGCCGCGGTGGTCATGGCTTGTTCGAATTCGGTTTCGCTCGCTTCGTCCACGAACAAACGCCAGACCCGCCCCAGGAAGCGATAGACGCCTTCGACGCCGCGCGTGTTCCAGGGTTTGACCATTTCCAGGGGGCCCATGAACATTTCGTAGAGGCGGAAGGCATCGGCGCCGTACTCCTGGAGAATGTCGTCGGGATTGATCACATTGCCGCGCGACTTCGACATTTTCTGTCCATCCTCGCCCAGGATCAGTCCCTGGTTCACCAATTTGAAGAACGGCTCGGGCGTGGAGACACAGCCCAGATCGAACAGCACCTTATGCCAAAACCGGGCATAAAGCAGGTGCAAAACCGCGTGCTCGGTGCCGCCCACATACAAGTCCACGCCCGCCGTCGCGGGCTTGACACTTGACACTTGACACTTGGAACTTCCCATCCAATACGCTTCCGCCTTTCCGCCAACAAACGCCTGGGCATTCTGCGAATCGAGAAACCGAAGATAGTACCAGCAACTGCCGGCCCATTGCGGCATGGTGTTGGTTTCGCGCCGCGAGCCATCGGGCAGGTTGACCCAATCCCGAGCGCGCGCCAGGGGCGGCTCGCCATCAGGCGTGGGTTTGTAATCCGTCATCGGCGGCGGCACCAGGGGCAATGCATTCTCCGGCAGCGCCTCGTGGCAGAGATTGCCTTGGGAGTCCCTTTTCCAAACGATCGGGAATGGTTCGCCCCAATAGCGCTGGCGGCTGAAAAGCCAGTCGCGCAGCTTGTAATTAATCATCGTGCGGCCGACACCCTTGGCTTCGAGCCAGGCGGAGATTTTCTTTTTCGCCTCCGGGGTCGGCAGCCCCGAGATGAATCCGGAATTGACGCTGGTGCCGTCGTCCACAAACCCGATGGAATCCCTGCCTTCCGGCGCCTGGACCACGAGGCGGACCGGCAGGTTGAATTTTTGGGCGAACGCCAGGTCGCGGGTGTCATGCGCGGGCACGGCCATGATGGCCCCGGTGCCGTAGCTGATCAGGACATAGTCGGCGATCCAGATGGGGATTTTCTCGCCATTAACGGGATTGGTGGCGTAGGCGCCGGTAAAGACACCGGTTTTTTCCTTGGCCAATTCGGTGCGTTCCAGGTCGCTCTTGCCCGCGGCATAAGCGCGATAGGCGGCGATGGCGGAGGGCGGATGGCTGACGGCGGATTGATTTTGTCCCTTCCACGCGTCCGGCGTGTTGGCTGGCCACTCGGACGGGGCGATTTGATCGACCAGTTTGTGCTCGGGTGCCAGCACCATGTAAGTGGCGCCGAAGAGCGTGTCCGGACGCGTCGTAAAAACGCGAATGCGCTTGGCGGCGTCCGCCATTCGCAATCCGCCATTCGCAATCTCAAACTCCACTTCCGCTCCTTCGCTGCGGCCGATCCAATTCCGCTGCATTTCCTTGAGGGAATCGGACCAGTCCACGAGATCGAGATCGCGCAAGAGTCGTTCCGCGTAGGCGGTGATGCGGAGCATCCATTGCCGCATCGGCTTGCGAATGACGGTATGCCCTTTGGCGGTCCACTCTTCCACTTCCTCGTTGGCCAGCACGGTGCCAAGATCAGGCGACCAGTTCACGGGCGCTTCCGCGACAAAGGCCAGGCGTTGGTTGTCGCGGTAGGCACGTTGTTCGTTTTCGGTTTTCAGTTCCGGCGGACAGGCCAGGGTTTCGATGGGTTCGGCCCGGTTCGTCGCGGGATTGAACCAGGAGTTGTAAAGCTTGAGGAAAATCCACTGAGTCCATTTGAAATACCCGGGATCGGTGGTATCGACTTCGCGGCTCCAGTCGTAGCTGAAGCCCAGGGATTGGATTTGGCGTTTGAAATTAGCGATGTTCGTCTCGGTGGTTTTACGCGGGTGCTGGCCGGTCTTGATGGCGTATTGCTCCGCCGGCAGACCAAAGGCGTCCCAGCCCATCGGGTGCAGCACGTTGAATCCGCAGGCGCGCCGGTAACGCGCCAGGATGTCGGTGGCGGTGTAACCTTCCGGATGGCCGACATGGAGGCCAGCGCCGGAAGGGTAAGGGAACATGTCGAGGATATAGTACTTGGGTGGCAGCTCGGCGGTGCTGGGGGCTCGGCCGCCCAGGCCATGACGTTGCGCGAAAGGGTGTTCCGGCGGCAGCGTTTCGCCCGGGTTCCAGGCCCGAAAGGTCTGCTGCCGGTCCCAGAACTGCTGCCACTTGGGCTCAATTAAATCGAAGGGATACTGTTTTCGCGTATTCGACATAGCGCTGGATATTGCGAAAACCGCCGCTCTTGGGCAATGGCAGAATGAGCCGCCGTTCTTTTCCCTTTCTCGTTCGGCCCTTTTTCTTCAAGCTCAGGGCGGTGAAGCGCATGCCCTTCACCGCACAACATGGCGCACATACATGACAAGATTGATTTTACCGCCGCGATCTTCGTGGTCGAAGCCGGGCGCATTCTGCTGATTCATCACCGCAAACTCAACCACTGGCTGCCTTTGGGCGGTCATATCGAACTGGACGAAGACCCGGAAACGGCGGCGCTGCGTGAAGCCCGCGAAGAAAGCGGCCTGGAGGTGGAACTGCTGGGCGAGCGCCCGCCCACCACCGGGCCCGGCACCCGCGCCCTGATCGCCCCCCGGTTTTTGGACATCCACAGAATCAGCGATACCCACGAGCATATTGGCATGATTTACTGGGCCCGGCCCAAGTCCGGCGAACTCCAGCTTGCGGCCAGCGAACACCACGACATCCGCTGGTGCGCCGCCGCCGACCTGGACGCCCTGCAACCGTCGATCTCCCCGGCCGTCAAGTGGTACTGTCTTAAGGCCCTGGATGAAATTCACTGAACGCAAACGGGCAAGTTTTTAGCGGGCGCACCTGGTATTTTTCGATGAAATCGCGACACATTAAAATCGGTTGTTTCGTGCTGGAAGGCATCAACGCCTTCGCCACCGCCTTTTTTTTCAACTACCTGTTTTTCTACATGCAGCAGCAGTTCGCGTTTGACCGCAAACACAACCTGATGCTGAGCGCGCTGAACGGATTTGTGTACATGTTCGCCGCCTGGTTTGGCGGCCGGTTCGCCCAAAAACACGGTTACTTTTTCGCCTTGCGATTGGGGTTTGCGATCATGGCGTTGTCGCTAGCCGTGGGCAGCCAAATGACTTCGGCCGGCAGCGTGATGATGGCTCTGGTTGGATGGACGCTCGGCATGTGTTTCACCTGGCCTACGTTGGAAGCCCTCGTTAGCGAAGGGGAGTCCCGGCAGGGGCTGGCCCGCATGGTCGGGATATACAACATCGTCTGGGCGACCGCGGCCGCGCTGGCCTTCTTTTTCGGCGGCGCACTATTTGAGCGCCTGGGGCCCAAAAGCCTGTTCTGGCTGCCAGTGATCCTGCATCTGGCCCAACTAGAGCTGGCCACCTGGCTGAAACAAAAAGAGGCCGCTCTGGTCGGTCAGGATCCGGCCATCGAGTCGGAGCCGCCATCCGCCGAAATAACGCGCTCCACTCATTCTGTGGCAGAAGCGAAAGCTTTTTTACGCATGGCCTGGATTGCCAATCCATTCGCCTATATTGCCATCAGCGCCTTGATTCCGCTTATTCCGGATCTGGCCTTGCGACTGGGCTTGTCACCCACTCAGGCGGGCTTTTTTTGTTCGATCTTCTTTTTTGCCCGGTTGGGAACATTCGCCTGGCTTTGGCAATGGTCCGGCTGGCATTACCATTTTGGCTGGCTGGTCGGCGCCTACCTCGCCTTGATTGGCAGCTTTGCCGCCATACTCCTGATTCCCAAGCTCTGGGTGATTGTGCTGGCGCAAATCCTGTTCGGCCTGGCCATCGGTCTGATTTACTATTCTTCGCTGTTCTATTCCATGGACGCAGGCGATACCAAAGGAGAACACGGCGGTTTGCACGAGGCGGCCATCGGGACGGGGATTTTCGCGGGGCCGGCCACCGGCGCGATCGCGATCCATGGGTGGCCCAGCCACCCCAATAGCAGTATTTGGGCGGTTACCCTGCTGCTCGTGGCCGGATTTGTGGCGATGGTCATTACCCGCGCCAGAACTCGACTCTAGCAGCGCGTTTAAAATATCCACTTTTTGTAGGAGGCGAGGTAACGAGACTCCATTATCTTCGGAAAAGAAGATTTCTTTTGAGACTCCTCACGTCGTCTCCTACTTTATTAACGGGCGGCTAGGCGCTCAGGTGTGCCAAGTACCGCTCGGCATCGATGGCGGCGGCGCAGCCTTGCCCCGCCGCCGTGATGGCCTGGCGATAGACATGATCGGCGCAGTCGCCCGCTACGAACACTCCGGACGCGCTCGTTTCGGTGCCGCGCTGCGGCAAAACGTAGCCGTTTTCGTCCATCGCAACCTGGCCTTGGAAAATCGCCGTGCTCGGCACGTGACCGATGGCCACAAACACCCCCGCACAATCGATCGCGCTTTCCGTGTTGGTCTTCACGTTGCGCAATCGGACGCCGGTCACCTTGTCCTGGGAAACGTCCATTACTTCGGTCACCACCGAATCCCAGACCGGTTTGATCTTGGCGTTGCCCAGCGTGCGCTCGGCCATGATTTTCGAGGCGCGCAAGGCATCACGCCGATGCGCCAGATAAACCACCGAGGCAAACCGCGTCAGGTAAAGCGCCTCTTCACAGGCCGAGTCTCCGCCGCCCACCACCACCACCGGCTGATTGCGGAACATCGGCAGCGCGCCATCGCAGGTCGCGCAAAAGGTCACGCCTTTCTGCTCCAGTTTCGCCTCGCTGGGCAGCCCCAGGTGCCGGTGCCCGGCGCCGCTGGCAATGATCACAGCCTGGGTTTCCACCGCTTCGCCATCGACGGTCAGTTTGAACGGACGACGCGAAAAGTCCACGGCCTCGACGGCGGCAACTTTGACGCGGGCGCCAAATTTCTCCGCCTGCTGCTGCATGCGGGTCATGAGTTCATAACCGTCGATGCCCACGGGAAACCCGGGATAATTCTCGACGATGCTCGTGGTGGTCAGTAATCCACCGGGCAAGAGCCCGGTCAGGACCAGGGGATTGAGATTAGCGCGGGCCGTGTAGATGGCGGCCGTCAGACCGGCGCAGCCGGTGCCGATGATAACAACCTTTTCCATAATGCCGCCAGCCTAAGGCTCATCAACGCGGGTGGCAAGCGCCGCCTTTATGAGGGTCACATAAGCTTCTGGTGGCTCGGCGGACGTGCTGGCAGCGGTGTTTGCTTTCCAACCCGGGGGCTGCCAGGGATTGGCCAGACGCCGAAGTTCCACTTGACCGCGCTTGATCACGCTGAACCGGTCGCCTACTTCGCCCTTTTTGTTGAGCATGATGGCGCTAAGCGTGTCGCCGCTAATGTCCACCAGGGTTGAACCGTGTTCCACGGTGATTTTTCGCATGACGGGCATGGTGCCCTTGCGACCGACGGTAGCGCCACCGTGTCCCGTGACGACCTGCACCGTGCCCTGGTGTGAATGAATCCCGGCGCTCTTCCGGTAAGCGCCATCGCCCTGCGGGTCGCCGTCGCCGTCATTGAGAATGACGTGGGTGGCGGTGGTCTTGGCGTCATAGGCGCCATCCATTAACATGGAACGCTCATAAATATGGGAATGACCGGTCAGGACGAGATCCACCCCGCCCTGTTCCAGAATGGGCATGAGATATTGGCGGACTTCCACCAGCGCTTTTTCCTTGTCGCTGTCATGGGTGCCTTTGGTGTAAGGCGCGTGATGGAAGAAGGCAATGAGCCAGTCCGTCTGGCCGCCCGCTTTGGCCTGGGACAGATCTTCCTGGATCCATTGAGCCATGCGGCCGGTCGGTTTACGGTCTTCGTCATGCGAGTTCAGGCAGAGAAAGTGCACCCGGCCCCAGTCGAAGGAGTAATAACTCTCCGTCCGGGATGGAACCCCGCCGGCTTCACCCTTCATGGGTTGCACAAAGGCGTCGAAATACGGTCCCACTCCGGTTCCCTGGGTTCCCTTGGCGCGGTAGCCTTCGTGATTGCCCATCGCCGCCCAACACACGGTGTGGCGCAGGGTGGCGCCGTACATCTCGAAGTAATGGGCTTGAAACTCCGCGTCACGTCCCCGGCTGTAGGCAAGGTCGCCGACGTGCAGGTAGAAATCGGGCGGATGGTTTTCCCGCGCGGTATGATTCGTCATGGCTGCGTAAACCTGTGCTTGGTTGGGACGGCCGGTGCCGGAATCGCCCACCACCCAGAATCTCACTGGCAGATTCGCGCCTGTCATGGGATGGGTTTTGAAACGGTGGTTTTCATCGCCACCAGCCAGTTTCTTTTCACCCTCGTAGATCGCGTAATAATACTGTTGGTTCGGCTCCAGTCCGGTGAGACACGCCTCAAACTGGAACGAACCTTGGGGCGCGCCATCCAAACGCGCGAAATCCGAAGATCCCTCCGCTGCCTTGGCCAGCGACCGACCATCGCCCCGGCGAACGAGAATGTCCGCGCCACCGGCTTGACGGTCGAGTTGCGCGGCATTTGCCCCAAAACGAACGACCGGCGTGCTGGCCATATCGGTCCGCCAAACGACGCAGATGGAGTGGGGGGTCGCCCTTTGCACATACGGGCCGCGCACCAGATGATCGCCAGGAAGCTTCACGGCGGCTTGGCTGGCAAGCGACCAGGCGAAGATCGCAATCCATAGACACGGGCGTCGATAACGGCAATTTGGCAGCTTCACGGATCGTTTAATTAACAAGCCCACGATCGAAGTACAGATTAAAGCGCCTTCTACTACCCCCAATCCTTAGCGATGTGCGGACAGGCTCCACCGTTTGGTGTCGGCCCGGTATGTTTGCTTTGCGTTGGGTTGACCCGATTCTAGAAATTGCCCAGTGTTGGCGGCCCTATCATTAGCGCAGCTCAGAATTGCATTAGCACTTCTTAACATTCAGGAACGCCGATGCCCTTGTCCGCGCGGAGCCGGCTGGCTCGCCGAAGGAGGCGCCCTCGCTCCAGTTTGCCGGCCTGCAAAACGGCAGCCCGCCTGTCCAATGCCACTAGTTGTTTTAATAACAATCAGGACCAGGTGCCATGTCATTGGCATTATGCCGGGTAAAGCCAATCGGTTGATCATATAAGATTTATTAATATAAACAAATAACGTTTAGCATAAACCAAAAAATGTCATACCAAATGAGTGGCATGTTTTTTCCACATTAGCGAAACTTTACCCAATATGTTGTCAGGTTTGCGGAGCCCAAGCCATGGGCTGGTTCGTATGCGTTCAGCCCGGTATGTCGGATCGGGCGGAACCGCCAGATTATCTGCGAACCCGCGACACCAAATGTCCTTACACGCTATGAAAAGACCCATCCGGTTGATCGCATCGACCATGCTCGCGCTGGTTGTTATGCTGGAGCAAGCGGGCCAACTCCAGGCCCAAACTACCGTCACGCCACCCAGTGTGGTTGGCATTGCCAAGCCCCTGGCCGGTGATACCCAGATCACCTTCCGTGGAACCACGGGGCTGGCGTATCAGGTGCAAATGCGGGATTCCGTCGATCCTTCGGCCCTCTGGTTCGATGTGGTCGGGGCGAAAGTCATCGAGATTCAGACGGGCGTGTTTTTTGCGCAATTACCCGCGGTTCAGCAGGATGCGGCATTTTATAGAATTGTGGGGGATGGGGTGGTGATCGCCGAATTGAAGGGATGGAATTTGCTGGTCCAAGTATCGACTCCCGCCAACCATCAGTTTTTCGTCCAGGGAGAAAAACCGGTGATTACTGTGACCATTGTGGACTCCTTCGCTCATGGCATTACCCGGGACGAGCTTTCCACTCTCGCCCTCTATCTGGACGGGCCCAAAGATCCCCGGCTCACCGTGTCGGCGGTCAAGTTGCTTAACGCCACCGCGGATCGAACCAAGACACCCCACCACTACATCAATCTCAAGACCAGCACCAGCGTCCAGATCAATGGCAACACGCTGACCTACACCTTGCAGCCGGTGACCGACGAAGCGCCGGGCACCTACACGGCCAGTGTCCGGGCCGCGCTGAGCACGGACGCGATGCAACAAATCTTCAGATTAGTGGACCTGCAGATTGGCACCAACAACGTGGAAACCTCGTTGGTGACCGCCAGCGGTGTCAACAAGTGCGCCGCCTGCCATCTGGGAACCATCAGCGGCAAGATGTACCTGCACCATATTGACCCGAGTGGCCCGGGATCGGTAGGCGATCCGGCTCGGGATTCCGAACCCGTGCGTTCCTGCACCCCTTGCCACAACAATGACGGGTATGCGGCCTACAACGACGCTTCCGTCACGGGCGGCAAGGTGCCCGATGCCATCGTGCGGCGCGTCCACGGCATTCATATGGGTGAAGGCCTAAAATTGGACTTTAACACGAATGCCGTCACCGGCGACTTCCGCGATTACACCCATGTGGTGTTCCCCGCCGATGTCCGCAACTGCACGGTCTGCCATGTCGATGACCGATGGAAGACGCAACCCACGCGCTTGGCCTGCGGGAGCTGCCACGACAATGTTTGGTTCGGCCTCGAGGCCTCTATGCCCACCAACCGGGTTGCCCACGCAGGGGGAGACTTTGCGGATGATAAACTTTGTACTATGTGCCACAAGGCAGCCGATATTACCGCGTATCACCAAGTGGATCCGCCGCCTTTCCTGAATACGGTGAAACTCGAAATCTCGACTCCCGCCAACAGCAAGTTTTTCGTGGCCGGAGAAACGCCCCAGTTGACGGTCAGAATATTGGATTTAGCGACTGGCGTGGCCATCAATCCCACCAACCTCGTTGATCCTGCGGTTTCCACCAACGTGTTGGCGACGGAGTGGCGGTCGGTGAGCCTTTATGTTTCCGGACCGCGCGCCGACACCGTGCCCGTGCTCACCACGGCCTCCGCCGTGACAAATACAACGGCAAGCACCGCCGCTAACGATCTCCGCTATTTGCGCGACGCAACCAAGCGGGATCCCCGTGTAATCAGCCGGACGGCTGACGCCGTCGTTTATCAGCTTAGCGTCATAACAAACCTGGCTTCGGGCACTTATACAGCCTATGTGGAAGTCAGGCCGGGGATCGGCCAGGGTGGGTGGGCGCTGTTGAATTTCCAGATAGGCGTAACGAATATCGAAGCTATGCTGGCCGGCAACTGTTTATCCTGCCACGCCGATATGCGGATGCATGCCACGTCGCGCGCCCTTCCCATGCTTCCGGACGCCTGCAAGAGTTGCCATGATAATCGGCACCAGTTGACGGGTAAAACCAACTGGCTGAACTCCCAATACGGATTCGGCGTGGCCCCATTGGCCCGCAGGATTCACGGCGTTCATTACGGAAACTATGTGGCTAAGCCCAATGAAATTATTTCCTCGGGTGACTATGCCCACGTGATCTTCCCGCAGGACGTGCGGAATTGCACTAAGTGTCACTCGGAATCCTCGAGCTGGAATGATAATCCCACCCGACTGGCCTGTCTGGCTTGTCATGACGACGATTTGTCAGTTGCCCATGCCGCGAATGAGACGTTTGATCCGACCCCGCTTGATCCCTGGAGCGGGGACGAACTCGAACTCTGCGTCATGTGCCACAGCAGCGGTCGCGAGGCTGATGTT